>NZ_JAOVQO010000016.1:0-138482 GCF_025673475.1 Albidovulum salinarum
AAACACTACAACACGAAACGCCCCCACAGTGCTCTGGGCTACCGCCCGCCGGCCCCTGAATCCGTCATCCCGATGGACCAGAGGCCAGTCATGCACTAACAATCAAATCGGACCACTCAGGTGGGGCCGATCATCGGCGTTTCGGCTGGTGGTAGCGTGACGTTCAAATTGTCACCAGTCGCTGATGGTAGTACTTTCAACCAAACCTCGGTCCCACCGCCGCCTAAAGGAATCGGAAAAGTCTTGGGTTGGATCCATTCCCATCCGGCTTCTTACATTCGCTTCAAGAAATCTGACGGTAGGACATACGCTGGTCCGGGTTATCCATCTAGGGCCTGTTGACAAAAGGGATTCACACGGACGCCTGATCATGATTCAAGCTGGTATCTGCGATGGAGACCAGCTTGGCACGAGACCTGATGTCGGACGATGAGTGGGCGTTCTTTGAGCCCTTCATCTTTGCCGTCCGCGCCCCGAATGGACGCAAACCCACGAACCATCGTCTTGTTCTGGACGGGATTTTCTGGATCGCCCGAACGGGCTCTCAGTGGCGCGATCTACCGGAAGAGTTCGGCAAGTGGTCGAGCGTTTATCGGCAGTTCCGGCGCTGGACGCTTGCAGGATT
Source organism: Albidovulum salinarum (assembly GCF_025673475.1). Classification (NCBI taxonomy): domain Bacteria; kingdom Pseudomonadati; phylum Pseudomonadota; class Alphaproteobacteria; order Rhodobacterales; family Paracoccaceae; genus Albidovulum; species Albidovulum salinarum. The sequence goes on from NZ_JAOVQO010000016.1 coordinate 626, forward strand.
GTGGGAAGTCATCATGGATGCCCTGAACCAAAGCGGGGCTGTTCCGCACGCCCTGCAAATGATCGACAGCACCGTGGTCCGCGCCCATCATCAGGCAGCGGGCGCTAAAGGGGGACTCCGCGACAGGGTTTCGGCCGTTCTCGTGGTGGCTTCACGACCAAGATCCACCTCCGCGTCAACGGCGCGGGCCTGCCCATGAGGTCCGAGATCACGCCCGGCAAGACATCGGATTACCTTGGCTTCGACATGGTCATGGCCGATAACCTGCCCGAACCGTCAGTTCTCCTCGCCGATCGCGGCTATGACTCTGACAGAGTTCGCAAAACCATGGAGGCTCGCAACGTGGTGCCGGTCATCCCAATGCGCAAGACCCGCAAGCTGCGCGTGGCCGTCGACCGCACACTTTACCGGCTGCGCAACCTCGTCGAGCGCTGCTTCAACAAGCTCAAGAACGCCCGCCGTGTCGCCACCCGCTACGACAAGACTGCCGAAAGCTTCCTGGGTTTCATCGACATAACCTCGATCCGCCTCTGGCTCCGCCAATTGTCAACATGACCTAGGGTCAGGACCTATTGATCGCGCGCTGGCGGCAAGACTCAGGCTGCGCAAGGAGACCGTACAATTGCTGATGTAGCGAACTACGAAAATCTGCCCCTTTCTGCCGAATTGACTGGACTTCGCGCTGCGAGAGAGCGGTAGTGGCACCGGCCAGGCCGAACGGTCACATCTCCGCCCGGGATTTCCCGGGTTCATGTCAGTAGCAGGGGCAGGGTACTCCTGCGATGCCTGACAGGAGATGACCATGACCATCGAAGCCATGACAACCAGGTCCGGGCGCAAGTCGAACCCAAAGTCCGGCATCAAACGGGTGAGCAAAAAGGACCAGCTGATCCGGATGCTAAGCACAACGACCGGTGCCGACGTCGCGACGATCAGTCGGAAGCTCGGCTGGCAGCCGCACACGGTGCGGGCGGCACTGACGGGTTTGCGCAAGGCAGGCTATGAGGTGGCTGCGGAGACGTCGGGGCAGGGGAAGCCGGCGCGCTACCGGATCGTGTTTGCGGCCTCTGCCATGGAGTCGACGGAAGCTGCCGCCATCAGATCCTGCGAGACGACCGATGCCGGGTAGGGCCGATCCCGATCGTGCCCGGCTGCGGCAAGCCTGGGAGGCGGTCTTCGGCGTGCCACCGCCGGCCTACGCGTCGGTGGCATTCCTGCGCCTGGCGCTCGAGCATGAGGCGCAGGTGAAGCGGCATGGCGGGCTGCCGGTCGCCACCCGACGCGCGCTGCGCAAGATTGCGGAGGGCAAGCCGGTCCGCGAGGCACGCGGGTCTCTTCGCGCCGGTGCCCACCTTGTGCGGGAGTGGAACGGACGGAGCTACCAGGTCGAGGTGCTGGAGAGGGGCTTCCGGCTCGACGCCAGGATCTACCCGTCGCTCTCGGCGATCGCCCGGCACATCACCGGCACGACCTGGTCGGGCCCGCGCTTCTTCGGACTGACCAACCGGGGCGGGGGCAAGGGATGAGGAAGATCCGCTGCGCGATCTATACCCGAAAGAGCTCGGAAGACGGTCTCGAGCAGGAGTTCAACTCGCTCCATGCCCAGCGGGAGGCCTGCGCCGCCTACATTGCCAGCCAGAAGGCCGAGGGCTGGGTACTGCTTCCAACGTGCTACGACGACGGCGGGATCTCCGGCGGCACGCTGGAGCGGCCGGCGATGCGGCAGCTCCTGGCGGATGTCGATGCCGGCCCCGTCGATCAGATCGTGGTCTACAAGATCGACCGGCTGACGCGGTCGCTCGCCGACTTCGCCAAGATCGTGGAGCGGCTGGATGCGGCCGGTGCCTCCTTCGTCTCGGTCACCCAGAGCTTCAACACCGCGACCAGCATGGGGCGGCTCACGCTCAACATGCTTCTCTCCTTCGCGCAGTTCGAGCGCGAGGTGACGGCCGAGCGCATCCGCGACAAGATCGCGGCGTCGAAACGCAAGGGGCTCTGGATGGGGGGGCATGTGCCCTTGGGCTATGATGCCGATGGACGGACCCTGAAGATCAACGCGACCGAGGCCAAGACGGTCCGAACGATCTACGATCTCTATGGTTCTCTCGGGACGGTCCGCGCGGTGACGGAAGAGGCCGCACGCCAGGGCCTCAGGTCTAAATCCCGGGCCATCGCGGACGATCGCATGCAGGGCGGCATACCCCTGGGCCGCGGCCATATCCATCACATCCTCACGAACCCGCTCTATGCAGGCCGGATCCGCCACAAGGGACAGGTCCATGACGGCCAGCATCCGGCGATCATCGATGCCGATCTCTGGGCGGCGGTGCAGGCGCAGCTGACGGCGGAGGCCAGAAAGCCCCGCGCACGGAAGGCAGTGGGCACCCGGTCCCGGCTCTGCGGCAGGCTCTTCGACGAGACCGGCGACCGGCTCACGCCGTCGCATTCCAGGACAGGACGCGGCACCCGGCTGCGCTACTACATCTCCCATCGTCTCGTGGCGCGGAGCGGCGAGGCTGGCGTGACGGGATGGCGCCTGCCGGCGGAGGAGCTGGAGGCCCGCGTCGAGGCGATCGTCCGGGAGCTCCTCTCCGATGTCTCCCTGGCCGGACGTCTGACTGTCGATCCCGGCGCAGATGAGATCGAGCGCCTGCGGCGCGCGCTGGACGGAGTGACGGGCGGGGCGGGCCGAGCCGAGCTTCTCGACATGGTCAAGCGCGTCGACATCGCGCCGGGAGCTCTGACCCTCAGCCTGGACGCACCTGCGCTGGCACAGGAACTCGATGTCGATCCGGCCCGCCTCGTCGACGACGGACTCACGAAATCCGTTCCGTTCCAGCTGCGCAAGCGCGGGGTCGAGACCAAACTGGTGCTGGCTGGCGCCCCCGCCAGTCGCGATGACACGCTGATCCGCAACATCGCGCGGGCCCATCACTGGTACGGGCAGATCCGGGCAGGGCGCAGCTTCGAGGAGATCGCCGCAGACGATAACGTCTCGAAACGCCGCGTGCAGCAGATGATCGATCTCGCCTTCCTGGCACCCGAGATCGTCCGGGATGTTCTTGATGGCAAACAGCCGCTCGGCTTCACGTCAGACTGGTGCAAGACCCATGTGCTGCCGTCCGACTGGAGCGACCAGCGCCGCGTGATCAGCGCGCTCTGATCGACCCTCTCCACACCTCGCACCGCGAAAATGCCGAACGCAGACTTCCGGGCATCTGCGCCCGCTTTTTCGGTGACGTGGCGGTCTGCGCAGACAGAGCTGTCGCGCAAGTCACGGAAAACGCGCGACTATCCGAGCGAAACCTCGCACCGTCTCGAATTCTGTAACTGGTTGGCTGGGGCGGTAGGATTCGAACCTACGGTACACGGTACCAAAAACCGACGCCTTACCACTTGGCCACGCCCCAACTGCGCGGGTTCATAACCAAGGCCGATGCGCCCTGCAAGACCAAAGTTCCGCTTTCCGACATTGAGAATGAACCGAAACCAGAGTAGTCGCGGCGGCATGGAGCGGACAGACGTTTTGATCCTTGGCGCCGGGGCGGCCGGCATGATGTGTGCCATCGAGGCGGGCAGGCGCGGGCGCAGGGTCGTGCTTCTGGATCACGCAACGCGACCGGGGGAAAAGATACGGATCTCCGGCGGCGGGCGATGTAACTTCACGAATCTGGCGGTGCCGCCGGAGCGGTTCCTCTCGCGCAATCCGCGGTTCGCGGTCTCGGCGTTGCGACGGTTCACGCCGGCCGATTTCATCGCGAGGCTCGATGCGGCGGGAATCTCCTGGCACGAGAAGGTGCTCGGCCAGTTGTTCTGCGACGGGTCGGCGCGACAGATCGTCGACATGCTGACCGGCCAGATGGCGGCGGTCGGGGTCGAGTTGCGGCTGGCGGAATCGGTACGGCGGATCGAGTCAGACGGCGCCTTCGTCGTAACGACCGATCGCGGACCGGTCAGGAGCGACAGGCTCGTCGTCGCCACCGGCGGCAAGTCGATACCCAAGATGGGAGCGACCGGGCTCGCCTACCGGATCGCCGAGCAGTTCGGTCTCGCCGTGACCGAGACCCGGCCGGCGCTGGTGCCGCTCACCTTCGCGGAACAGGAACTCGTCCGGCTGAAACCGCTTGCAGGCGTGTCGGTCGAGGCGCGGGTGACTGCGGGCAGGATCGGCTTCGAGGAGGGGCTGCTTTTCACCCATCGCGGGCTCTCGGGACCGTCGATCCTGCAGATCAGCTCCTACTGGCGCGAGGGCGAGGAACTGAGCGTCGATCTGGCGCGCGGCCGGGATGTCGCGGCAGAGCTCAAGGCGGCGCGGGCGGAGGCGGGGCGGGTCGCGGTGCAGACCGCGCTGGCGCGGTTCCTGCCGGACAAGGTGGTGGCGATGGTGCTGTCCCAGTCCGGGATCTCGGGGCGTCTCGCCGACCAGTCGAACGCGGCGCTCGACCGGCTCGGGGCAGTGGTACATCGCTGGCAGGTCAAACCGGTCGGGTCGGAGGGGTACCGGACGGCGGAGGTGACGCTCGGCGGGGTGGATACCGACGGGCTCGACTCGCGGACCATGGAGGCGCGGAGCGTGCCCGGGCTCCACTTCATCGGCGAGGCTGTCGACGTGACGGGCTGGCTGGGCGGGTACAACTTCCAGTGGGCCTGGTCGTCGGGATGGGCGGCGGGGCAGGCGGTTTGAGACGGCCGTGCGCACTTCGCTTCTGGCTCTGTACCCGGGCTGCACACCGGCTAGGATCGGGGCGACGTGCCGGACGCGCGTCCTCAACGGGCAGGAGGTGATGATGGCGTGGCTGATCGTGAGCGAGGATGCGTCGAACGGGGCGGCCATCCGGGCCGATGACCGCGTGATGGAGGCGCATTGGCAGTACGAATGCGCGCACCGCGCGGTGATTCTCCTGGCCGGGAGCCTGCGGCGGGACGACCTGGAGACAAAAACCGGCAGCGTTCTTCTCCTCGATCTGGAAACCCGCGAGGATGCGGAGCGGTTCTTTGCGAACGACCCCGCCACCAAGGCCGGCTTGCGTGGCGCAACCGAGATACGCTGGCTGAACCCCGCGATTCTGGACCGCAGGGTGCAGGACTGAACCGTCCGTCGAGGAGCGGGCCGGGCGCTCAGATCCGGAGCGGATCGGCCTTGGCGATGCGATCGAGCGCCATCAACGTGTCGAGGAGCCTCGGCATGTCCGATAGCGGGATCATGTTCGGGCCGTCCGAGGGCGCGCTGTCGGGGGATTCGTGCGTCTCGATGAAGACGCCGGCGATGCCGAGGCTGACGGCGCAGCGCGCCATCGCGGGCGCAAACTCACGCTGGCCGCCCGAGGCGCCGCCAAGCCCGCCGGGCTGCTGCACCGAATGGGTCGCGTCCATGATCACCGGGTAGCCGGTCTTGGCCATCGTCGGCAGCGACCGCATGTCGGCCACCAACGTGTTGTAGCCGAAGCTCGCGCCGCGCTCGGTCAGGAGGATCCTCGTGTTGCCGGTGCTCTCGACCTTGGCGGCGACATTGGCCATGTCCCAGGGCGCGAGGAACTGGCCCTTCTTGATGTTGACGACGCAGCCGGTCTCGCCGGCGGCGATGAGGAGGTCGGTCTGGCGGCAGAGGAAGGCAGGGATCTGGATCACGTCGACCACGGCGGCGGCAATGCGGGCCTGTTCGGCATCGTGGATGTCGGTCAGGACCGGAAGCCCCATCGACCGGCGCACGCCTTCGAGCACCTTCAGCCCCGCGTCGATGCCGAGCCCGCGCCGGCCCGAGAGCGAGGTGCGGTTGGCCTTGTCGTAGCTTGCCTTGAAGACGTACTGGGCACCGGCGGCGGCACAGGCCTCGGCCATCGTTCCGGCAATCATCTGGGCGTGGTCGGCGCTTTCGAGCTGGCAGGGTCCGGCGATCACGGTCAGTACCCGGTCGTTGCCGACGGTCAGCCCGCCGACGGTTACGTCCTTCATCTCGGTCATGTCCGGCTCCTTATGAGGTCGCCTGTTCGCGCAGGATCGACGCGGTCAGCGACAGCATGAGGTAAATGCCACCGAAGATCAGGAAGGCCAAGAGCGTGTTTTCGAAGGCGCGCGGATAGGTCGCCTCGTCGGGCGCGACCGGGCTGACGCTGGTCTCGAGGTAGCGGACCTGGCGGTTGGCCTCGATCCGCGCGGTTTCGAGCTGCTGCAGCGCGTGGCCGAGCATGAGCTGGCGGTTTTCCAGATCGGCGTCGGCGATGCGGAGCTTGCCCGTGACCTGGGCCAGAGAGGCGGCGCCACCGGACCCCTCCGTCAGCCCCGCGCGCATGTTAGAGATCATCGATTCGAGGCGCGCAATATCACCCTCTGTACCGGCGACACGCGCCTGGTTCGGTTGCGCATTGTCGAGAAGCTGCTGCAGTTCGAGACGTTTCTTTTGCAGCTCCACCTCGAAGGTTGCGACCTGGCTCATCAAGGTGTGCGACTCCGTCATCGGATCGAAGACGCCAAGTTCCTCCTGCAGCGAGAGGACGCGCTCCTGCGCCTCGAGCACCTTTGCCTCGGCTTCCTGGTAACTCTCCCGCGCGCCCTGCATCTGGTCCTCGCGCAGGCGGGCGGAAAGCTGGTCGACCTGCTGTTCGGCATAACCGATCAAGGCTTCGGAGAAATTCTGGCTGACCATGGGATCGGCCGCGATGACCTCCATCTTGATCAGCCCCTCTGTCGGATCGTAGGCAATCTTCACGTTGCGCTGATAGACCTTGTAGGCGGCCTCGTTCGAGGCACCCACGTTGAGGCGTTGCAGCGGATCGATGAAATCCTGCGAGAAATGCTGCTTGAACCCGAGATCCGCGTCGAGCCGGAGCATTGCGTCGCGCGACCCCAGATACCCCTGGACCGCGATCGAATCCTGCGATGTCGCGAACTGTGTGCCGCGGAACATCGAGCCGAGCCCGGTGGACTGGCCGTCGGCCTGCTGGATGACGAATTCAGTAACAGTGGCGTAAAGCGGCGTTGCGATCCGGAAGAAGTAGAAACCCGCGAGCAGCGTCGGCAACAGGACAAATGCCGCGAGGCGTGCCATCAGCATCGCGAAGTTGCGGCGGCGGCGGCGCACGATGTCGCGCTGGATTGCCATGATCTCGCGCGTGCGGTCGGCTTCGGTCACGACCTGCGGGGCGGGCGGGGGCGGGGTGCGGACGGGCTGCGGCAGCTGCACCCTGTCCTCATCGGGCGCGGCCTTGCCTGCGCTGATCACCTTGAGCACAGCGCTCGGCTGGAAAGGGTCAATTCCCTGCTGCCGGAGTTTCAGCACCGCGTCGAAATCCGAGGTTGCGGCGATGCCATGCTTCTGCGCGAGGCGGCGCGCCGTGCGCAGCTGCCGCCCGGTGAGCCCCTCGGCCGCGATCGCGGCAGGATCATCCCCGGCGCCGGACCTGTTCGAGGCCGGCGCTTCGGGTCGCCGGATGCGGAACTTCTGGGCCTTAGGTGGCGTAGTCATACATCCGTTTCGCTTCTTCAAGGGTGTCGAACATGTGCAGCCTGCCGTTGCGAAGCACCGCCGCCGAGCGGCAGAACTTCTCCAGCGTCTCGGCCTGGTGAGAGACGACGACGACCGTCGCGGTTTTCAGCCGGTCCTTCAGGATCGAGCCGGCCTTGCGGTTGAACTCGACATCGGTGGACGCGGGCATCCCCTCGTCGATCAGGTAGATGTCGAACTCGATCGCGAGCAGGAGCGAGAAGCTGAACCGCGCCTTCATGCCCGCGCTGTATGTGCCGACGGGCATGTCGAAATACTCATCGATCCCGCAGACCCAGCGACTGAATGCCTCGACGTAATCGGGATCGAGCCCGTAGAGCCGGGCGATGAAGCGCGCATTCTCGCGCGCGGTGTGGCGGCTCACGACGCCGCCCATGAAGCCGAGCGGGAAGGAGACGCGGCAGGACTTGCGCACGACCCCCTCGTCGGGCTTCTCGAGACCGGCCATCATGTTGATGATCGTGGTCTTGCCGGTGCCGTTCGGGGCGAGGATTCCCAGCGACTGGCCGAGCTCGACCCGGAACGACGCGCGGTCGAGGATGACCTTGCGGCCCCTTCCGGTCCAGAAGGATTTGCTCACATTCTCGAATTCGAGCATCCGATTGCCCTGGCGCTGCCCTGCCTGCCTGACGTGCTTACGGCGTTTTTCTTAACATACATGCTACGCCGGAACTTGGCCGGCATTATGGCGAAGAACCCGGGCGATGCTGTCGCCCGGGCAGGAGGGCTCAGCCGGTGACCTTCTCGACCCGGCAGATCCGACCCGCAACGAGCGAGATCAGCGCAGCGCCGAAGGAGAAAAGCGCGCCCATCTTCGCGGCGTCCTGAACCGGGCCGCCTGGGAAGGCGACCGAGGCCACGAAGAGCGCCACGGTGAAGCCGATGGCGGCGACGCAGCCGATCACCACAAGATCGACGGAACGCATGCCCTGCGGCAGCCCGAGCCGCATCGGATAGGCCGCGAACCAGCCGAAGAGGAAGATCCCGACGGGTTTGCCGACGATGAGACCGAGAAGCACGAGCCAGGTCGGCGCGCCGATCGCCGAGAACTCGACCCCGGCATTCAGCAGACCGAAGAAGAACAGGACGATCTCGACGGGATACTTCAGGTGGTGTTCGATCCAGTTGAGGAGGTCCGTGAGGTATTGTTCGGCCTCGGCGAAGATGCCGAAGGCGCGGTCGGCATGCGGAATCGTCGGTACGATCGGCAAGAGGCCGAGCGCAGGGTGAATGCCGGATTCCTGGAAACCGAACCAGCTCACGCAGCCGGCGACCAGATAGGGCCAGAACGAGAGCTTCTGGCGGACCCAGGTCGAGTTCGGGCGCAGCTGGTTGCCGCGGTCCATCCGGCGCGGCAGCCAGTTGAAGAAGAAGAAGACCGCGACGGCGGCGCCGAAGGACACGATCAGCCACTCCGGCGCAAGATCGCCCGTCGGGTAGAAGATCGCGAGGATGATGAGGCCGGCCGCATCGTCGGCGATCGCCAGCAGCAGCAGGAACCGGATCGCCGGATGCCCGGCGCCGAAGACCATGCGGCCGACGAGGTAGGAGAAGGCGATATCCGTCGCGGTCGGGATCGCCCAGCCGCGGCTTACCGTCTCGTAGACGCCGAGCACGGCGGCGAGGCCGAGATAGACGGCGATTGGGCCGAACATGCCGCCGGCGGTCGCGATCAGCGGCGTCATCGCCTTGCGGCCGCGGAGCGAGCCGTTTTCGAGGATGATCGCCTCCCACACTTCCTTCGCCGCGATGGCAAAGAAGAAGGCCATGCCGACATCGTTGACCAGGTAGTGCAGCGTCAGCGTGCGGACGGCATGGCCGCCCTCCTCGTGTAGATGACCGATGAAGAAGTTGTCGACGATCACGAAATCGACGAAATGATGGTAGCTCGACGCGTCGATATTGGCCCAGACGAGCGCGATCAGGGCGCCGGCGATCAGCAGCAGAGAATAGTTGGTGACGTAGTTCCAGACGCGATACATCCGCGCTCTCCCTCCCCGCTACGGCCCTGTTTTGCCGGGCTTAGCGGAAAACCGCACAGGGGGCAACGGTCGGTGGAACGGTCAGGCGATGCTCTGCCAGAGAAGGCCGGCGATGACCGAGCCGGCAAAGGCATAGCCGAGATAGGCCGCGAAGACGCGCGGCTTCACCAGCGCCCAGACGGCGATCGCGGCGGGAATGCAGCTCACGCCGCCCGCGAGCATGAAACTCATCGCCGCGCCGTTCGACATGCCCTGGTTGAGCAGCGCGTCGACGAGCGGCACCGCGGCGTAGCCGTTGAGGTAGGCCGGAGCGCCTAAGAGAGCGCCGAGCACGATCGGTCCGAGGCCGGGTCCGCCGACGAGATCGGCGATCCACTCGGCGGGAACATAGCGGATCATCACCGCCTCGACCGCATAGGCGAGCGTCAGCCACTTCAGGAGGAAACCCGCATTCTCCAGAGCCGCGGCGCGGAAGGTGGCGCGGCGCGCGGGGACATTCCAGAACCGCCAGACCGGTGTCCCGGAAAACGGTGTCTTCGATCCGCAGCAGCTTGTTTCGCACCGCGGGGCGTTTTGCGCCCGGAGCGGATCGCGGAAGACGGGCGTCGCGGCGAAAGCCCAGGTGCCGAAGCCGCCCATCAGCCCGAGCCCCACCGCGGCGGCAGTCTTGGCAAGCGCGAAGTCGAGCCCGAGCGTTCCCGAGGTGATCAGGAACATCGCCGGGTCCATCAGCGGCGAGGCGAGCCAGAAGGCCATCACCGCGCTCAAGGGCGCGCCGAGCGCGAGAAGCGCGGCGATGAAGGGGATCACCTCGCAAGAGCAGAACGGCGCGAGCCCGCCGACCAGGGCAGCGAGCATGATCATCCGCACCTCGCGCCCTTGGAAGGCGCGGGCGACGAGGTTCTCGGCGCCGCTGGCCTTGAGCCCGCCGATGGCGAGAACCGCGAAGGCGATGAAGGGCGCGGTATCCAGAAGCGCGCCGCCGGTGAAGCGCACGACGGGCCAGAGTGCCGCGGCATCCATGACCGCCACCGCCGCCAGGAGTGCCGCGAGCAGGAGCCAGGCACGGTCGAAGCGGGCGCCGTGGCTGTGCCCGGAATGGGAATGGGTGGTTTCAGCCATGATGGTGCCTCTTGTCGGCGCAGTCGGCGCAGCATTCGCGCAGCAGAAAGTCCGACAGCGCGCGGACCTGATCGTAGGCGATCGCCGCGCAGATGATCGATCTACCCTGCTTCGTCTGGGTCACGAGGCCGGTATGCGCGAGAATCCTCAAATGGTGCGTCAGGGTCGAGCCGGTCACGCCGCAACGCTCGCCGAGCGCGCCGATCGTCAGCCCCTCGGACCCCGCCCGCACCAGTGCGCCGAGCACCGCGAGGCGCTGTTCGGAACCGAGTGCCGAGAAGGTCGAGGCGGCGACTTCGACGGGCAGTTCTGCGATGGGGGCGGGGGCGGCTGTATGTTTCATATTTCTAATATTATAGAAATATAGTCTGGGCACAAGTGATATTTCCATGACCGTCGAAGTGAAGCGATTCCGGGTTTTCCCGCGCCGGCCGGCCGGGCAGAGTGCGGCCATGACAGTAACCGACGAGATATCCGCCTGCCGGCTTTGCGCCGGGGACTTCGCGCGGACCGCGACCGCACATGAGCCGCGCCCGGTCGTGTGGTTCCGGCCCGCGGCGCGGGTGCTGATCGCCGGCCAGGCGCCCGGCGCGCGGGTCCATGCCTCGGGCCGGCCCTTCACCGACCCGTCGGGTGACCGGCTCAGGGATTGGCTCGGCCTTGACGAGGCGGATTTCTACGACCGCGACCGGGTGGCGATCGTGCCGATGGCCTTCTGCTTCCCGGGCTACAGCGCGAAGGGCGCCGACCTGCCGCCGCCGCGACGCTGCGCGGAGACCTGGCACGGCCGGGTGATGGCGGGGTTGCCGGAGGTCCGCGTCACCTTTCTCGTTGGCGGCTACGCGCATCGCTGGCACCTCGGTTCCGGGGTGGCGAAGCGTGGTGTGACGGAGACGGTCGCAGGCTGGCGCGACCACGCGCCGCGCGTCTTTCCCTTGCCTCATCCGTCCTGGCGCAATACCGGCTGGCTGAAACGCAATCCCTGGTTCGAGGCCGAGCTCCTGCCGGCCGCGCGGGCGCGGCTTTCGGAGGTTTTAAACGATGGTTGAGACGATTCTGGACCGTGCCCATGCGGCGATGGCGGCAGCGCCTGAGGACGACGCGGCGCGGCTGCGCTTCTACGAGCGGCTGGCCGATGCGGAGCTGTTCCTGCTCCTGCAGGCCGAGCCGGTGGACGACGCGGTCGCACCGCAGCTCTTCGTGCTGGAGGAAGGGCCGTTCGCGGTCGCCTTCGACAGCGAGGAACGGCTTGCGGCCTTCGCCGAGGCGGTGGTGCCTTATGTCGCCCTGCCTGGTCGGGTGGTGGCGCGGGAACTGGCGGGGCAGGGCGTCGGGCTCGGGCTCAATCTCGGCGTGGCTCCGTCGGAGTTCCTGATGCCGGCCGAGGCGCTCGCCTGGCTCGCCGGGACGCTCGACCATGCGCCGGAGCACGCCGAGGCGCGGCCGATTTCGGTCGCGGCCCCGGCGGGCCTGCCCGAGGCGGTGGTCGCGGCGCTCGATGCCAAGCTCGCGGGGCTCGCCGGGCTGGCGCGGGCGGCGCATCTGGTGGCTGTCGGCTACCAGGGTGGCCGGCGCGGGCATCTCCTCGCCTTCGAGGGGGCGCGGGCCGGGGCCGAGGCGGCGCTCGCCAAGGCGGTGTCCGAGGCGCTGGTCTTTTCCGGAATCGAGGCGGGAGAGATCGACGTCGCCTTCCTGACAGCGGACGACGCGCTCACGTCGCGGATCGTCCGCGTGGCGCTCAGGTTCGACCTTCCGGAACCGCAGTCGGAGACGGCGCAGGTGCTGGCGCCGTCGGCGCCGGGCATGGACCCGGCGCGGCCGCCGAAGCTGCGCTGAGGCTCAGTAGCCGAGCGAGCGGTCGACGCGGTGGAGGAGGGGCTCTCCCGCCTCGCCGCGGCGGATGTTCTCGGCCACGACGCGCGCGGCGGTGGTGGGGCGGGTCTCGGCGGCGATGTGCGGCGTGACGGTGATCTTCGGATGCGCCCAGAACGGATGGCCGGGGGGCAGCGGTTCCTCCCGGAAGACGTCGAGCGTCGCGTGGCCGATCTGGCCGGCATCGAGGGCCGCAAGAAGGGCCGCGTCGTCGATCAGCGGGCCACGGCCGGGATTGATGATCGCGGCACCTTCGGGCATCAGCGCCAGCCTTCCGGCGGTCATCAGGTCGCGCGTATCGGCGGTGAGCGGCAGCAGAAGCACGGCGATCTCCGCGCGCGACAGGACGTAGGCGAGGCCCGTGTCGCCGGAGTGGCAGTCGATGCCGGGGATCGACTTCGGGCTGCGGCTCCAGCCCAAGACCGGGAAGTTCAGCGCCGCGAGCGCAGCCGCGCAGGCTTGACCGAGCGCGCCGAGGCCGAGCATCGCCACCGGCCGCTCGCGCGCGAGCGGCGGCAGCAGGGAGGCTTGGCGCCAGATGCCGTCCTGGCCGTGAATATGCGCGTCGATGCCGAGGTGGTGGCGCAGGACATGGCCGGTGACGTATTCGACCATGCCTTCCGTCAGGCCCTGATCGACCATCCGCGTCAGGGGCTGGGTCAGCGTCGGATTGGAGACGATGCGCTCGACCCCGGCCCAGAGGCTCAGGACCGCCTTGCAGCCGGTATAGGGGGAGAAGTCGGTGACCGGCCCGCCCGGCGCGTAGACGATGTAATCGACCGCCGCCGGGTCAGGCGCGCTGTCGGACAGGTCCGCGGCGATCCCGAGTTCGGACAGCGCGGCCCTAAGCGGTTCGCGGTAGGCTGGCCAGCGTTCGGCCCCGGCGGCGAAGTAGACCTTGATCGGCATCGTCACCTCGGTCGGTGGATATGGGCGCTTTGGACGAGGCCGAAGGCGCCGAGAAGGATGATCATCGCGGTACCGCCATAGGAGACGAGCGGCAGCGGCACACCGACGACCGGCATCAACCCCGTGACCATTGACATGTTCACCATGAAGAACAGGAAGAACGTGCCGCCCACGCCGAAGGTCAGGAGCGCCGAGAACCGGTCGCGGTTCGACAGCGCCGACTGGATGCAAAAGACCAGGATCAGCACATAAAGCGTCAGCAGCGAGACGGCGCCGATGAAGCCGAACTCCTCGGCGAGCGTCGTGAAGATGAAGTCGGTGTGCTTTTCCGGCAGGAAGTTCAGCCGCGACTGGGTGCCCTGCATGTAGCCCTTGCCGGCCCAGCCACCGGATCCCAGCGCGATCTGCGCCTGGGTGATGTTGTACCCCGCACCCAAGGGGTCGGTGCTCGGGTCGAGGAAGGTGTCGATGCGGCGGAACTGGTAGTCCTTGATCAGCTGCCATTCGGTGCCACGGCTCTCGAACACCGTGAACACCAGCCCGACGGCGAGCGCGATCACCGCGGCGAAGTACCACAGGCTCACCCCGGCCACGAACATCACGATGCCGCCGCCGGCAAGAAGGAGGATCGCGGTGCCGAGATCAGGCTGCTTCAGAACGAGGAAGGTCGGCACCAGCACGATCACCACCGGGATGATGACCCAGAGCGGATGCGAGACCTTCTTGACGTCGAGCCAGTCGTAATAGGCCGCGAGCAGCATCACCAGCGCGACCTTCATCAGCTCCGATGGCTGCAGCCTGAGGGGGCCGAGTTCGATCCAGCGCTGGGCGCCCATGCCGATCGTGCCGACGATCTCGACCGCGACCAGAAGGAGAAGCGAGATGAGATAGGCCACTGCCGAGAGGTTGCGCCAGAACCAGATCGGTACGAAGCCGATCGCGAGCATCGCCACGATCCCGACCGCGAACCGTTCCATCTGCGGCTCGGCCCAGACCTCGATCCGTCCCCCAGCGACCGAATAGAGCATCAGGAAGCCGACCGAGGCGACCGCGGTCAGTAGCAGTACCAGCGGCCAGTTGACGTGGAGGACCTTGCGCAGGCCCGTCGGCACCGTCTTGACGTTGTATTCCAGGTAGCTCATGCGCGCGACCGGCCTCCGCTCGGCCCTTCGGGCTCCATGAGTTGCAGCTCTTCGCGCGCGGCCTCGATCCCCTCCCGTTGGTCGGCCGGATAGGCGGTGAGCGGCGGGAAGCCTTCGTTCAGCGCCTGCAGCACGATGTCGCGCGCGATCGGCGCCGCCGCGAGAGAGCCGCCGCCGCCGTGCTCGACCACGACCGAGACCGCGATCCGCGGCGCGTCATAGGGCGCGAAGGCAACGAAGAGCGCGTGGTCGCGCCGTTCCCACGGCAGGTCCTCGTTCTTGGTGACGCCGCGAGCGCGTTCGGCGGCCGTGATGTTGCGCACCTGGCTGGTGCCGGTCTTGCCCGCCATCCACATCGTCTCGTCGACGATGCGCGAGCGATAGGCGGTGCCGCGCTGCGAGTTCGACACGTCGAACATGCCCTTGCGCACCGCGCGCAGAGCATTCTCGTTCAGTCCGAGCGAGGGCGGCTCGGCCAAGGGAACCTCTACCCCGTTGAGCGAGCGTACCAGCCGCGGCATCACCTCGCGCCCGGTGGCGATCCGCGCGCTCATCACCGCGAGCTGCAGCGGCGAGGCAAGCACATAGCCCTGGCCGATGCCGGAGTTGAGCGTGTCACCCATCATCCAGCCCTGGCCGTATTTCTCCTGCTTCCATTGTTTGTCCGGCGCGAGCCCTTCCGAGATCGCCGACATCGGCAGGTCGAAGCGCACCCCGATCCCGAGCCGCCGCGCCATCGCCGCCACCGCGTCGATGCCGACGCGCTGGGCCGCCTCGTAATAGAAGACGTCGCAGGATTGCTGGAGGCTCTCGGTCAGAGCGACATGGCCGTGTCCGCCGCGTTTCCAGCAATGGAACCTGCGGTTGCCGAGCTTCGTATAGCCCGGGCACCAGACGGTGTCGCCTGTCCCGATCACGCCTGCCTCGAGCGCCGCGAGCGCAACCACCATCTTGAAGGTCGAGCCCGGCGGATAGGCGCCCTGCACCGACTTGTCGGCGAGCGGGCGGTGGTCGTTCTCAGTCAGCGTACGGTATTCGGGGCCGGAGATGCCGCGGACGAACATGTTCGGATCGAAGCTCGGCGCCGAGTTGATCGCCAGGATGTCGCCGGTCCGGACATCGATCACTACGGCAGCGGCACTTTCGCTGCCAAGCCGGGCCTGGACGTAATTCTGCAGCCGCCGGTCGATGGTGATCTGAATGCTTGCGCCCGGATCGCCCTTCTTGCGGTCAATCTCACGCATCACGCGGCCGGTGGAGTTCACCTCGATCCGGCGCGACCCCGCCTTGCCGCGCAGATCCGCCTCGAGCTTGGCCTCAAGCCCGATCTTGCCGATCTGGAAACGCGGGATCTTCAGCAGCGGATCGGGGTCCTCGATCTTCGACAGGTCGTAGTCGCTGACCGGGCCGACATAGCCGAGCACATGGGCAAGGTCAGGGCCGAGCGGGTAGTGGCGCGACAGGCCGACCTCCGTGGTGACGCCGGGCAGGGCGGGTGCGTTGACCGCGATGCGGCTGAACTCTTCCCAGCTCAACCGGTCGGCGACGGTGATCGGCAGCGTCGGCGTGCGGCCGGCCTCCTTGAGGGTGCGCTCGCGGTCGTCGTCGGACAGCGGAATGAGCCGCGCGAGCCGGTCGAGCACGGCTTCGGTGTCGTCGGCATCTTCCTTGATGATGGTGATGCGGTAGTTCTGCTCGTTGCTGGCGACGACCGCGCCGTTGCGGTCGACGATCAGGCCGCGTGCGGGCGGCAGAAGCCGCACCTTGATGCTGTTCTCCTCGGCGAGGAGCCGGAACTCATCCGCCTGGTCGACCTGCAGGTAGCGCATCCGGTACGCGAGAGTCCCGATGAAGACCGCCTGAAGCGAGGCGAGCATCAGGCCCCGGCGGCTGATTGTGCGGAAGCTTTCCTGGCTGTCGCGGGGGGGGCGTCTCATCGCCACCCTCCGCGGGTGTCGGGCTCGCCCCGCGCCGGGCCGCGCAGCCGCAACACCGCGAGCGTTGCCGCGAGGACGAGCGGGTAGGCGAGGCCGGTGGCAAGGGCATGGAGTACCGTCGGTCCGAGACCGATCTGCGGCACCATGAAGACCGCCAGCACGAACCAGTTGGCGAGCATCATCGTGAGGATCAGCGCGCCGGCCATGCTCCATTCGACGGCGAACGGAAGGTCGCGCAGGGTCGCCTCGCGGCCACGCAGGAACTCGGTGCCGAGGAGCACGATCAGCGCCCACAATCCCGGCGGACGCATCGCGAGGATGTCGTCGACGAGAAACACCATCGCGATCACCAGAGCGGGCACCTGATCCGGACGGCGCATCACCCAGACGAGCGCGAGGCAGAGAATGAGGTCGGGCCCGGGGAAACGCGGAGGCACGGTGGACAGCGGCAGCAGCCGCGCGAAGAGGATCGCCGCGGCGAGGCCGAGGAAGAGCAGGCAGTGGCGGAGGCGCCGGGCGGTGGCGGGGTCAACCATCGCCGGCCTCCGGTTGCTGTGCCGCCTCGGCGGCGGGGAGGGTATCGGCGCGCGGGGGGATGGCCGGCGCGATCAGCCTTCCGGGCGCGGTGATCTGTTCGGCGGGGTGGCTGCGCAGCACGCGCAGGAAATTGAGCCGCTCGTAATCGGCGGCGAGCCGCACCCGGAGCCGGCGGTCCTTGTCCAGTTCGACCTGCCCGACGAGGAGACCAGCCGGAAACACGCCGCCGTCGCCCGAGGAGATCACGCGGTCGCCGGGGCGCACCTGCTCGGGCGCCTCTAGGAATTCGACCGGAGGCGCGGCGGAATTGTCTCCGACGAGCATCGCCTTCTGGCCGGAAGGCTGGATCGTCACGGGGATCCGGCTCGAGGCGTCGGTCAGCAGGATCACCCGGGCAGTGGTCTGGCCGACCCCTGAGATCCGGCCCACGAGTCCGAGCCCGTCCATCGTGGCCCAGCCATCGACGATTCCGTCGCGTGCGCCGACGTTGAGGAGCACCGACTGCCGGAACGGCGAACCGGCATCGGCCAGCACGACGCCAGAGACCGAGGTAAGCTTGGGATCGAGCCTCACCTGGTTCTGCGCGAGAAGCTTGGCGTTCTGCTGTTCGAGCTGAACCGCCGCCTCCTTCCAAGCCTTCATCTGCTGCAGCTCGCGGCGCAGTTCCTGATTCTGCTCGTAAAGGCTCGCATAGGACTGGAAGCCTTCGACCATGTCGACGAACTTCGTGACCGGCAGGAGGGCCCAGTCAAGGTTGGGCACGACGCGGTCGATGACGGCCGCGCGAAACTGCTCGACCCGCGGGCTGTCGATGCGCCAGATCAGAAACGTCAACGCCAAGACGAAGACGAGCGCCCCAATCAGGATGCGGCGCATCGGCGTTCGGAAATCGATATCGGGTCGGTGGTCTCGGGCCACTTGAGCCTCGCGGTCGGGGCGCCAGGCCGGGGCCTCAGCTGTCGTAGTCTATCACATGGCGGAGCTGTTTTTCATACTCCAGCGCCTTGCCGGTGCCAAGCGCCACGCAGCTCATCGACTGGTCGGCGATCGAGATCGAAAGCCCGGTCTGCTCGCGCAGCGCCAGGTCCAGCTCCCCGAGCAGCGCGCCGCCGCCGGTCAGCATCACACCGCGGTCGACGATGTCGGCGGCGAGGTCGGGCGGGGTCGCTTCGAGCGCGGTCATCACCGCCTCGCAGATCTGCTGGACCGGCTCGGCGAGGGCCTCGGCGACCTGGGCCTGGTTGATCTCGATCTCCTTCGGCACGCCGTTCAGAAGATCGCGGCCGCGGATCTGCATCGAGGCGCCGCGCCCGTCATCGGGCATCCGCGCGGTGCCGATCGAGGTCTTGATGCGCTCGGCGGTCGACTCGCCGATGAGAAGGTTCTGCTGTCTGCGCAGGTGGCTGATGATCGCCTCGTCCATGCGGTCGCCGCCCACGCGGACCGAGCGCGCATAGACGATGTCGCCGAGCGAGAGCACCGCGACCTCGGTCGTGCCGCCGCCGATGTCGACGACCATCGAGCCGGTCGGGTCGGTGATCGGCATGCCGGCGCCGATCGCCGCCGCAATGGGCTCCGCGATCAGCCCCGCACGCCGCGCGCCGGCAGACAGCACCGACTGCCGGATCGCCCGCTTCTCGACCGGGGTGGCACCGTGGGGCACGCAGACGATGATCTTCGGCTTGGAGAAGGTGGTGCGCTTGTGGACCTTGCGGATGAAGTGCTTGATCATCTCCTCGGCGACGTCGAAATCGGCGATGACGCCTTCGCGCATCGGCCGGATCGCCTCGATCGAGCCGGGGGTGCGGCCGAGCATCAGCTTGGCATCCTCGCCCACCGCGAGCACCTGCTTCTTGCCGTCCTTGACATGGTAGGCGACGACAGAGGGCTCATTCAGAACGATCCCCTTGCCGCGCATGTAGACGAGCGTGTTCGCCGTCCCAAGGTCGATCGCCATGTCCGACGAAAACAGCCCGCCCCAACTTGCCATGTCCAAATCCTGTCCCCAACAGATCCCGGCCCGCGACTCGTGACCGCAGGCCGCGTCTCTTATAGGCCTTGGGACCCAGAGGCGAAAGAGGCGTCATTTCACGCCTTCGCGGGAATCTGCCGCTATCAAAATATCATCATTATTGGAGGTTGTTTGGAAGTAACGTGGCATTTTATTTCACTATCAGAACATTTTTTGCAAACCACGCGCTGATCCGGTCTCGCGCCAGACGCGATCAGGCTCGCCACGTCTAGCGCGACGCTGGCATTCTGACGGTGGATGGCGGAGGAGTTGTGTTCTAGCGACGTCGCGTCCGCTGGGGGGACTGGCGTGGATTCTCGTACTTTGACGCCATGCGTTTAGGCGCGCCGCGGGCGAGACCGTCTACTCCGGAAGACCCGAAGAGGTGTTGGGCCGTGTCGTGAGGGCCAGCATCCGGGTTGATCCGAGCGGTCGGTCAATCCCGTCCGGGTACAGTGCGGTTTCGAACCTGTGAGGCGTCAGGCGGGGCCGCGCCGTAGCGCGGCCCCGCGGGTCGTTCAGCCGGCCGACTTCAGCTCGTCCTCGGGCTTGGTCTTGGCGCGCCGCACTACGAGGTTGTTGAGCGCGCTGACATAGGCGCGGGCCGAGGCGACGACCGTGTCGGTGTCCGAGGACTGGCCGGTGACGATCTTGCCGTCCTCCTCAAGCCGCACCGAGACGGTGGCCTGCGCATCGGTGCCCTCGGTCACCGCGTGAACCTGGTAGAGCGCGAGCCGCGCGTCGTGCGGGAAGAGCTTCTTGACCGCGTTGAAGGCCGCGTCCACCGGCCCGTCGCCCTGCGCCGTCACCTGGTGGTCCTTGCCGTCGATGGTCAGGATCAGGTCGGCCGATTGCGGCGCCTCGGTGCCGCAGATCACGCGCAGGAACTTGACCTGCATGAGATCGCCCGCGGCCTCCGACGCCTGGTCGGTCATCAGCGCCACGAGGTCGTCGTCATAGACCTCCTTCTTGCGGTCGGCGAGCGCCTTGAACCGCACGAAGACGTCGTTGAGCTGGTTGTCGGCCAGATCGTAGCCGAGGTCCTTCAGCTTCGAGCGGAGTGCCGCGCGCCCCGAATGCTTGCCCATCACGAGGTTGGTGGCGGCGAGGCCGATATCCTCGGGGCGCATGATCTCGAAGGTCTCGGCATTCTTCAGCATCCCGTCCTGGTGGATGCCGCTTTCATGCGCGAAGGCGTTCTTGCCGACGATGGCCTTGTTGAACTGCACCGGGAAGCCCGAGACGGCGGCGACGCGGCGCGAGACGTTCATGATCTTCGTGGTGTCGATGCCGGTCCGGTAGGGCATGATGTCGTTGCGGACCTTGAGCGCCATCACGACCTCTTCCAGCGCGGTGTTGCCCGCGCGCTCGCCGAGCCCGTTGATCGTGCATTCGATCTGCCGCGCGCCCGCCTCGACGGCGGCGAGCGCGTTCGCCGTCGCCATGCCGAGGTCGTTGTGACAATGGGTGGCGAAGATGATCTCGTCGGCGCCCGGAACCTTCTCGATCAGCATCCGGATCAGCGCGGCGGATTCGCGTGGCGCGGTGTAGCCCACCGTGTCGGGGATGTTGATCGTCGTGGCGCCGGCCTTGATCGCGATCTCGACCACGCGGCAGAGGTAGTCATGCTCGGTCCGGGTCGCGTCCATCGGCGACCACTGCACGTTGTCGCAGAGGTTGCGGGCATGCGTCACCGTGTCGTGGATCCGCTCCGCCATCTGGTCCATGTCGAGATTGGGGATGGCGCGGTGCAGGGGCGAGGTGCCGATGAACGTGTGGATGCGCGGGCGGCGCGCATGCTTCACGGCTTCCCAGCAGCGGTCGATATCCTTGAAGTTCGCCCGCGCGAGGCCGCAGATCACCGATTGCTTCGCCTGTTTCGCGATGTCGCTCACCGCCGCGAAATCACCCTCCGAGGCGATCGGAAAGCCCGCCTCGATGATGTCGACGCCCATCTCGTCGAGCATCTCGGCGATCTCGAGCTTCTCGTCGTGGGTCATCGTCGCGCCGGGCGACTGTTCGCCGTCGCGCAGCGTCGTGTCGAAGATCACCACGCGGTCTTGCTTGGATTTGTCGGTCATCGTTCTGATCTCTCTTTCGTTCCTTAGCATTGCCTGGCGCTGGTCACCTCTGAGCGGTCGCGCCCAAGGGCACGCTCAGAGGCAGCTAAGGAGGAGAAGGGCACGGAGCGGCAGGGCGCGCAGGGCACCCGATGCGGCGTGGATATGCTGGCTCCGTGTCATGGGGCGCGACTATACGCACGGCGGGCGAAAGGAAAAGCGAAAAATCATCCCGCCCGGCCCTGCCTGTCCTAGTTTGCGGGCGCTTCCCCGGCCGGGGCGCCATTGGCCGGCTCGGTAGCGGGATCGGCCGGTGCCGGTTCCGTCGCGGCCTCGTCGCCCGCGGCCGGGTCGGTCGCGGGCGCCGCATCGGGCTGCGGCTCGGGCGCGGTGGAGGTCGCGTCCGGTTCGCTCAGCCTGTCGTCGCTCCAGTTGCCCGAGGCGGTCTCGCCGGTGGCGTAGCGCATGATGCCCTGGCCCTGGCGCTTGCCGGCCTTGAAGCTGCCCTCGTAGACGTCGCCATTGGGATAGGTCGCGGTGCCCTCGCCGTCGATCTCGCCGGCCCTCCAGCCGCCGGCGTAGCGGAAGCCGTCGGGCATCACGATCTCGCCCTTGCCGTCGCGCTGGCCCTTCTTGAAGGTGCCGGTATAGACCGTGCCGTCGGCATAGGTCGCCACGCCCTCGCCCTCGCGCGCGCCGTTCTGCCAACTGCCGACATAGGAATAGCCGTCGGGATAGGTCATCTTTCCCTGGCCGTGATTCTTCCCGGCCTTGAACGCGCCTTCGTAGACGAGGCCGTTGGTGTAGCGCGCGATCCCGTCGCCCTCGATCACGCCGTCCTTCCACTGGCCCTCGTAGGAGGCGCCATCGGCATAGGTAATCTTGCCGGTGCCGTGGGCGAGGTCGCCGGCGAAGTCGCCCTCGTAGACCGAGCCGTCGGGATAGGCGACGCGGCCCTTGCCCTCGATCCGGCCCTCGACCCAGTCGCCTTCGTAAACGTAGCCGTCGGTGCCGGTGAACGTGCCCTTGCCCTGGCGCTGGTCGGCGATGAAGCCGCCCTCGTAGACGTCGCCGTTGGCATAGGTGACCTTGCCCTGGCCCTGCCGCTTGCCGCCCGCGAGTTCGCCTTCGTAGATGTCTCCGTTCGGCTGGGTGAGCTTGCCCTTGCCGCTCATCTGGCCTTCCGCCCAGGCGCCTTCGTAGACGAGCCCGTCGGCGAGCGTGAGCTTGCCCTGGCCGGCGCGCTGGCCGTGCAGCATGTCGCCTTCGTAGATCGCTCCGTCGGGATAGGTGATGGTGCCCTTGCCCTCCTTGACGCCCTTCACCCAGTCGCCTTCGTAGACATAGCCGCCGGGGCTCTCCATCCGGCCCTTGCCGTGATGCAGCGCCTTCTCGAAGCTGCCGGTGTAGGTGACGCCGTTGGCATAATGCGCGCTGCCCTCGCCCTGGATCTCGCCCTCGACCCAGTCGCCCTCGTAGGTGCCGCCGTCGCCGAAGGTGATTTTGCCCTTGCCGTGCGGCTTGCCCTTGACGAAGTCGCCCTCGTAGACCGAACCGTTCGGGTAGCGCGCGGTGCCCGTGCCGAGGATCTCGCCCTCGACCCAGTCGCCGGAATACTCGTAGCCGTTTGGCAGACGGTAGGTTCCCTTGCCGTGCTGCTTGCCGTCCTTGAACGTGCCTTCGTAGATGCCGCCGTCCTCGTATTCCTTGGTCACGATTTCCTGGCCGGCCGCGGCCCCCGCCGCGGTGACCATGATCGCCAGCATAACCGACCGAAGTCCTGCACCGTCGATGCGCATCATTTCCCGCTCCGCCTTTCGATCGCTGCCGCCGCGCCACCCGGACCGGACTGCATGTCACCGCACGAGGCGCGGCTGCTCCGGACCGGAGCGCCGTTGCTGCCCCGCGCCGACCCTAATTCCGGCATGCCCCGGTGACAAGTCGTCCGGCGACGCCCGGTGCGTTCTGCCGCCTTTCGGGATCAATGCTTCCCCTCGGCGGCAGGTTTGGTAATACGGGATCCAAAATTTCCCGGGAGCCCGCATGGCCGATACGTTCCGCCTGACCCTCGCCCAGCTCAACCCGACCGTGGGTGCGCTGGCCGCCAACGCCGCGAAGGCGCGCGCCGCTTGGGAGGCCGGCCGGGCCGCTGGCGCCGACATGGTCGCGCTGACCGAGATGTTCATCACCGGTTACCAGACCCAGGACCTGGTGATGAAGCCCGCCTTCACCGATGCAGCGATGGCCGCGATCGAGGCGCTCGCGCGCGACTGCGCCGATGGCCCTGCGCTCGGCATCGGCGGGCCGTGGCGGGAGGGTGGCAAGCTCTACAACGCCTACTGGGTGCTCAGGGGCGGCAAGGTCGTGGCGCGTGTGCTGAAGCATCACCTGCCAAACGAGGCGGTCTTCGACGAGGAGCGATTGTTCTCCTCTGCGCCGGTGAGCGGACCCTACGCGATCGGCCCGGTCCGGATCGGCACGCCGGTCTGCGAGGATGCCTGGTTCGACGACGTGACCGAGACGCTGGCCGAGACCGGGGCGGAGATCCTGCTCGTGCCGAATGGCTCGCCCTATTACCGCAACAAGTACGATACCCGCGTGGCGGTGATGGTGTCGCGCGTGATCGAGACCGGGCTGCCGCTCGTCTATCTCAACATGGTCGGCGGCCAGGACGATCAGGTGTTCGACGGCGGCTCGTTCGTGCTCAACGCCGGTGCCGAGCTCGCGATGCAGATGCCGGTTTTCGACGAATGCATCCGTCACGTCGAGTTCCGCCGCACCGACAGGGGCTGGCAGGCGGCGCGGACCGAGCTTGACCCGATGCCGGACGAATGGGAGCTGGACTATCGCGCGATGGTGGAATCCTTGCGCGACTACCTCGCGAAATCGGGCTTCGGAAAGGTCTTGCTCGGGCTTTCGGGCGGCATCGATTCCGCGCTCGTGGCAGCAGTCGCGACGGACGCGGTGGGGCCCGAGAACCTGCGCTGCGTGATGCTGCCTTCCGAATACACGTCGGCGCATTCGCTGGAGGATGCGGCGAGCGTCGCGAAGGCGCTCGGCTGCCGGCTCGACACGGTGCCGATCTCGGGGCCGCGGGCCGAGGTGACGGAGGCGCTCGCGCCGCTTTTCGAGGGCACCGTGCCGGGGGTCGCCGAAGAGAACATCCAGTCGCGGCTCCGCGGGCTTCTCTTGATGGCGCTTTCGAACAAGTTCGGCGAGATGCTGCTCACGACCGGCAACAAGTCCGAGGTCGCGGTGGGCTATGCCACGATCTATGGTGACATGGCGGGCGGCTACAACCCGCTGAAGGATCTCTACAAGACCCGCGTCTACGAGACCTGCCGCTGGCGCAATGCCAACCACCGGCCTTGGATGAAGGGGCCGGAGGGCGAGGTGATCGCCGACCGGGTGATCGCCAAGGCGCCATCGGCGGAGCTCCGGCCAGACCAGAAGGACGAGGACAGCCTGCCGCCCTATCCGGTGCTCGACGCGATCCTCGAACGGCTCGTGGACCGCGACCAGTCGGTGGCCGAAGTGGTGGCCGCGGGCTTCGACCGCGACACGGTGAAGCGCGTCGAACAGCTGGTCTTCACGAGCGAATACAAACGGTTCCAGTCGGCACCGGGGGTGCGGCTGACGCGGAAGGCGTTCTGGCTGGACCGGCGCTACCCGATCGTGAATCGCTGGCGGGATGACACGTAGCGTTTTTGCTGATTGAATGATCAGTCAAAAAAATTCTTGCGCGAATCTTCGACGTAATTGACCATCGGGCGTCCATAACAGGGAGACGTTCATGAAGACGCATTTGGTAACTGGGCTTGTCGCAGCGCTGCTGGGGGCGGGTTCGGCACATGCCGAAACGACGCTTCGCATCATGAGCTACAATATCTGGGGCGGCGGTGCGAACGAGGGCAAGGGCGTCGAGGAAACCGTTGCCGTGCTGAAGGCGGCCAATCCCGACATCATCGGGATGCAGGAAACCCGGCTGGAGCCGGAGGACTGCACCGCCGAGGCTTGCGCCGCGGTTGGCGAGAGCGTGGCGAAAGAGATCGCCGAGGCGCTGGGCTATTATTACTACGACCAGAGCCAGGAAAACGTCGCCCTCTGGGCGAACGCGATCCTGTCGCGCTATCCGATCGGGACGCCGACCGCGCATGATCTTGGGGTGCCGATCGACGTGAACGGGGTGACGGTCTGGGCCTTCAACATCCACCACGACGACGAGCCCTATCAGCCCTACCAGCTTCTGAGCATCGAATACGGGCCCGCCCCCTTCATCAAGACCGAGGCCGAGGCGCAGGACTGGGCGACGAAGACGCGCGGGCCCGCGATGGACCTGCTCTTCGAAGACATGACGGCGGCGGACGGTGCGGCGGCGGTCTTCGTCTTCGGCGATTTCAACGAGCCCTCGGAATACGACTGGACCGATGCCGCCGTCGCTGCCGGTCAGCAGCCGGTGAAGGTGGAATGGCCGACGACGCACCTCCTGTCGGAGGCCGGGTTCGTCGACACTTACCGCGCGGTCTGGCCCGACCCGGTCGCCAAGCCTGCCTATACCTGGACCCCACAAGGCGATGAGGCGGACCCCGAGGACCATCACGACCGCATCGACTTTGCCTTCGCCAGGGCCGAAGGGTTGACGGTCACCGGCGCCTGGATCGTCGGCGAGACGGGGCCGCGCACCGAACTGGCGGTCGACCCCTGGCCCTCGGATCACCGGGCGACGCTGGCGGAGGTGTCGTTCTGACTGGACAAAAGTGGCGGGACGGGCAGAGACTTGGCCATGGCCAACAAGACCGTCCCGACCGACTTTTCCGTGCAGGACTTTATGGCTGGGGTCGAACCGCCGTCCCGGCGGGATGAGGCGCTGCGGCTCGATGCGCTCTTTCGCGAGGTCACCGGGTTCGAGCCGGTGATGTGGGGGCCGTCGATCATCGGCTACGGGCGCTATCATTACCGCTACGCGAGCGGGCGCGAGGGCGATTTCCTAGCCACCGGATTTTCGCCGCGAAAGGCTGCGCTGACGATCTACATCATGCCCGGCTACACGGATTACAGCCACATCCTCGCGGATCTCGGCAGCCATCGCCTCGGCAAGTCTTGCCTCTATGTTAAAAGGCTCTCCGATATCGACGAGGCGGTGCTGGCTCGGTTGATCCGGGCGGGACTTGACGATCTAGAGACGCACTGGCCCGTTGAGGCCCGGTGACGGCCGCGGGTTTGGCTGGTGGCAGCCGCTTGCGTCAGGGTCGCCGCCGAACGCGCGTCATTAAGATTTCTTTGATCCGGGGGGGGCAGCGTTTTGATGATACGCTTTTTTTCGGTGGTGGTCCTGTGTCTGCTGGCGGTGCCGTCGCAAGCGACGGCCGAGGGCATCCGGACCGAACAGGTGAGGTTCGCAGCGGGCGCGTCGAGCGCGTCGAGCCGGGGCGAGATCGAAGGATACGAGTCGGTTTCCTATATGGTCGGGGCCGAGGCGGGACAGCGTATGACCGTGACGCTCTCGCCCTCCAACCTCGCCACCTATTTCAACGTCTATGCGCCGGGCAACGGTCTGGGCGATGCGGCGCTCGCCAACAGCAGCATGACCGGCGCGAATGTCCCAGACCTCAACCGGTTCGACGCCACGCTTCCGTCCTCGGGGGAATACACGATCTCGGTCTACATGATGCGCTCGGCGGCGCGGCGCGGCGAGCGGTCAAGCTACACGCTGGACATCGGCATCAGCGGAACGACCGGCGCGGTGGTCGAGGGCGACTATGCGGATAGCCTGCAGGGCGGTCCCGATTTCTACGCGGTGCGCACGTCGGGTGGCGGGCTCAACCTGCGTGCGGGGCCGTCTTCCGGGGCGGGCGTCGTCACGCGGGTCGAGAACGGTACCGACCTGCGCAATCTCGGCTGCCGCATGGCGGAGGGGCGCCGGTGGTGCCGCGTCGCGATGCTTGCGGATCCCGGCTACGAGGGCTGGGCGGCCGGGGAGTTCCTGGTCGAGGGCACGGGATCGGCGGCCGCGCCCGCGGGTCAGGCGGGCGGAACCTCGACGGAGCGGGTCCAGTTCACGGCTGGCGCAGGCGGGGCGGAACTGACCGGGGCCTTGGCCCCCGGCGAGTCGCGGCGCTACGTCCTCGGTGCGCAGAGCGGCCAGTTCCTCTCCGTCCGCGTCGCGACCGGCAGTCCGGATGTGTCGTACCAGATCTTCAATCCCGACAAGTCGTTTCTGCTCGACCAGATTGCTGCACGCCAGGAGTACCGCGGCCAGCTCTGGCAATCGGGTGATCATGTGGTGGAAGTGATCAACCGCGGCGGAGGGACCGCCGACTACAACGTGATTTTTAGTATCGAGTGACGCCGGGTTCGGGCCCTTTGTTCCGGCGGCACCACGTCAACGCTGAAGTCGATCACGGGCGAGGGCAGCCTCTGATCCGGGGGCGCTTCGGGCGCCCTTCACTCCCACCAGCGGTCGATCATGGCGATCTGCTCGTCGGTCCAGCCGAAATGGTGCGCGAGTTCGTGCACCATCACATGCGCGACGAGCTGGCCGAGCGTGACGTCGCCGCGCTCGGCCCATTCGTCGATGATCGGCCGGCGAAAGAGCCAGATCGTGTCGGGGCGGTCGACGATATCCATCACCGACTTTTCGGTGAGCGGGATTCCCATGTAGAGTCCCGTGAGCTGGAACGGATCCTCGATGTCCATGTCCTCGAGGATGTCCTCGGGCGGGAAGTCCTCGACCCGGAGCACGATGGCGCGCGCGGGCGCGGCGAAGGCGGGCGGCAGGTCCGCGACCGTCGCCCGCGCCATCTGCTCGATCGTGTCGAGATCGGGCGCGGCGCGCCCCAGCCAGTCATTCATGCGTATCTCCTTGGCCCCCATCATATGGACAAAATGCGCGCCCTGTGAAAGAGGGGGCGCGACAGGAGACATCCCATGACCGTGACCCGTTTCGCCCCGTCGCCGACCGGCTACATCCATGTCGGCAACCTGCGCACCGCGCTGATGAACTATCTGATCGCCCGCAAGACCGGCGGCACCTTCATCCTGCGCCTCGACGACACCGACCAGGAACGCTCGAAACAGGAATATGCCGACGGGATCAAAGAGGATCTCGAATGGCTCGGCCTGCACTGGGACCGGGTGGAAAAGCAGTCCGAACGGCTCGGCCGCTACGGCGAGGTGGCGGGGGATCTGCGAAAGACGGGCGATCTCTACGAGGTGTTCGAGACGCCGACCGAACTCGACCTCAAGCGCAAGAAGCTTCTGAACATGGGCAAGCCGCCGGTCTACGACCGCGCGGGGCTGGCGCTGTCGGCGGCCGAGAAGGACAAGCTCCGAGCCGAGCGCGAGGGCTACTGGCGCTTCAAGCTCGACCAGCAGCGGACGGAATGGGCCGACGGGATCCTCGGGGACGTGTCGATCGACACGGCCTCGGTCTCTGACCCGGTGCTGATCCGGGCGGACGGTCAGGTGCTTTACACCTTCGCCTCGTCGGTCGACGACATCGACATGGGGATCACCCATATCGTGCGCGGCGCCGACCATGTGACCAATACCGCGACGCAGATCCAGATCATGCGCGCGATCGGCGGCACGCCGCCGGCCTTCGCGCATCACTCGCTCCTGACCGGCCCGCAGGGCGAGGGCCTGTCGAAGCGGCTCGGCACGCTGTCCTTGCGCGACCTCAGGGCGCAGGGCGTGGCGAAGGAGGCATTGTTGAGCCTGATGGCGCGGCTCGGTTCGTCGCAGCCGGTGGAGCTGAAGCTGTCGCTCGACGAGATCGCCGAAGGGTTCGATCTGAGCCAGTTCGGCGCGGCGCCGACCAAGTTCGATGCCGAGGACCTGTGGCCGCTGACGCGCCAGCGCAACCAGGCGTTGCCCTTCGAGGAGGTGAAGGAGCGGATCGCGGGGATTGGCGTGCCGGCGGATGTGGCCGAGCGGTTCTGGCGCGTCGCCTCGCAGAACATCACCACGCTCGACGATCTGGGCGCCTGGTGGGTGCTGTGCCGCGACGGGGCCGAGCCGATGATCGCTGCCGAGGATGCGGCGTTCGTGGCCGAGGCGATGGCGCTTCTGCCGGAGCCGCCCTTCACCGAGGCGAGCTGGGGGGAATGGACGGCGGCCGTGAAGGAAAAGACCGGGCGCAAGGGCAAGGGGCTGTTCATGCCGCTGCGGCTCGCCCTGACCGGCCAGCCGCACGGGCCGGAGATGGCGGAGCTCATGCCGCTTTTGCAGAAGGTGCGCGCGAAGGGCTGAGCTTCGTTTGCGGCTTGGGGGCGACCCCCGACCCCCATCCCCTCCCCACGAGGGGGAGGGGTGGCGCCCGAAGCCGGTGGGGGCTGTCCGATCGCGTTGGTTGCTTCCCGGTCGCCGGTGCAGGGCGTTCAGGGGCGCGCGGCGCGCTCGACGAGCTTCAGGCAAAGCTGCGTCGCCACCGCCATGTCCTGGACGCTGATCCACTCCAGCGGCCCGTGGATTTCCTGCATGCCGGTGAAGAGGTTGGGGCAGGGCACGCCCAACTCGGTCAGCCGCGACCCGTCGGTGCCGCCGCGGATCGGGATGGAAACCGGCTCGATCCCGAGATCGCGGCAGGCGGCGCGGGCGAGGTCCACCGGGGTCATGTCCTTTTCCAGCCAGTAGCGCATGTTTCGGTATTGCGCGCGGATCTCGCAGGTGATCTCGGCCCTCGGCTCGGTTGCCTGAACCGTCGCGCAGACCTGCCGCAAGAGCTCGCCCTTCGCCGCGAGCCCGTCCAGTTCGAAGTCCCGCAGGATGATCTTCAGCACAACCTTCGCCGCCGAGCCCTTCATCTCGTAGACGTGGAGGAAGCCCGCGCGCTCCTCCGTCGTCTCGGGCGTCATCGTCACATGCGGCAGGGTCTGGACGATCTTCGATCCGAGATGGAGCGCGTTGACGAGTTTGCCCTTCGCCGTGCCGGGATGGATCGAGACTCCCGTGACGGTCACGGTCGCCATGTCGGCGGAGAAGCTCTCGTATTCGATCTCGCCCACTGCCGCGCCATCGAACGTATAGGCGAAGTCGGCGGCAAGGTCCGCGGGCAGGCGTGCGTCGACGCCTCCGCCGATTTCCTCGTCCGGCGTGAAGGCGATGCGGATCGGCCCGTGCGGGATGGAGGGATTGGCGAGGAGATGCCGCGCCGCGCTCATGATCACGGCGACACCGGCCTTGTCGTCGGCGCCGAGCAGGGTCGTGCCGCTCGCCGTGATGATGTCATGGCCGGACTTTTCGCCGAGATAGGGCGAGATGTCTGGCGAGAGCGTGAGCCCCGGCGCGTCGGCAAAGCTGATCGCGCCGCCATTGTAGTTGCGGTGGACGACCGGCTTCACCCCGGCCGCGTGGAACTGCGGCGCGGTATCGACATGGGCGAGCAGGCCGATCACCGGCGCGCCCTCGGCGGTGGCCGGGATCGTGGCGAGCACCGCGCCATAATCGGTGAGCCGCACCTCCGAGGCGCCGATCCCGGTCAGTTCGGCGAGGAGCAGGCGCTGGAGGTCGAGCTGGATCGCGGTGCTGGGCTTGGTGCCCGTATTCTCGTCACTCTGTGTGTCGATGGCGGCGTAGCGCACAAGGCGCTCTTCGAGTTCACGGTCGAAGTCGGTTCTCATCACACATTCTCCGGGATCACGCCTTGCGGCGGGTCAGGCCAAGGACGTCGACATGGTCGTCGGTGAGCCGGCGCTCGGCGGCGCTGGTCTTCTGGTGACGTGTGTAATGCGGCGCGGCGCGGTCGTCGAGGATCGCGGTCCAGCTCGTGGTCGTGGCAAAGAAGCGGGCGACGCCCGCCTCGCCGAACTCGCGCAGGAAGCCCTGCACCACCGTATCGAGATAGCTCAGGAGGATCGGGTGGTCGTTCGCCGGCAATCCGTGCGCCGCGTCGACGGCGTAGATTTCTACCCGGTCGGCCCAGCCCGGCGTCGTGGTCAGGTGGTCATGCAGAAGGGGGTGGCGCAGGTAGGCAGCCTCGCGCTGGTCGAGAAGCGCCCAGTCGTCGCGCGGCACGGCGGCAACGAGGCCGTCGATCTCGGTCGCGGCCGGCTCGGCGGAGAGGTAGGGCCAGGGGCGGAGCCGCGTGTGCCGCCAGACCCGGCGCCAGCCCGCGAGCCGCGCCGGTTCGCCGGGCGCATAGTCATGCGTCGCCCGGTTCACGAGCGAGCCATAGCCGAAAAAAGCGGGGTGTCTGTCGCCGGTCACAGGTCGCCTATGGAACAGAAATGTCGGTCGGGCAAGCATATTGCGGCGGCTCGCGGGTGCGCGCAACAATGTATCCCATTGTATACCCTATTGCCAGACGCCCCAAGATTCGGGTATTCAAACCGTGTCAGATCGGGAGAATCCGGTGGGGTCGGGGACCCCGGCCGGTGCCGAAGGAGCAACCGCCCCGGTAAACTCTCAGGCGCAAGGACCGTTCTGACAGTGGAACTCTGGAGAGACCCCGGGACGGGGCGCCGAAGGGATAACGATCTCAGGCGAAAGGACAGAGGGGGCATCGGAAGGGTGGGGTTGACCACCCGGGGCGATGCCGGACAGCATGAACCGGCGTGAAGAAGGGAGGACGGCATGACCGACCTGAAACGTACGGTTCTTTTCGACCTGCACGGCGAGCTTGGCGGCAAGATGGTGCCCTTCGCGGGCTACGAGATGCCGGTGCAGTACCC
Organism: Albidovulum salinarum; assembly: GCF_025673475.1. Taxonomy (NCBI): domain Bacteria; kingdom Pseudomonadati; phylum Pseudomonadota; class Alphaproteobacteria; order Rhodobacterales; family Paracoccaceae; genus Albidovulum; species Albidovulum salinarum. The sequence continues at coordinate 32,369 of NZ_JAOVQO010000016.1, forward strand.
GATGGGGGTGATGAAGGAGCATCTCTTCACCCGCGCCCATGCCGGGCTCTTCGACGTGAGCCACATGGGCCAGATCCTGATGACCGCGAAATCGGGCCGGGTCGAGGATGCTGCGCTGGCGCTGGAGCGGCTGGTGCCGGTCGACATTCTCGGGCTGAAGGAAGGCCGCCAGCGCTACGCGCTCTTCACCAACGACAACGGCGGGATCCAGGACGACCTGATGGTCGCCAATCGCGGCGATCACCTCTTTCTCGTCGTCAATGCCGCCTGCAAGGACGCCGATTTCGCGCATCTGAAGGCGCATCTCGGCGCCGATTGCGATATCGGCATGGTCGAAGACCGGGCGCTCGTCGCGTTGCAGGGGCCGGAGGCCGAGACGGCGCTCGCCCGGCTGTTGCCGGATGTGGTCGAGATGGCGTTCATGGATGTTGCCATTCGCCACTGGGACAGCGCCGAACTCTGGATCTCGCGGTCGGGCTATACCGGCGAGGACGGGTTCGAGATCTCGGTGCCGAACAAATTCGCCGAAAGCTTCGTGCGCAGGCTTCTCGACATGGAGGAGGTCGCGCCGATCGGGCTCGGCGCGCGCGACTCGCTGCGTCTCGAGGCCGGCATGTGCCTTTACGGGCATGACATCGACGAGGGCACGAGCCCGGTCGAGGGCAACCTGACCTGGGCGATCCAGAAGGCGCGCCGCGCGGGCGGTGCCCGCGAGGGCGGGTTCCCCGGTGCAGGCCGTATCCTGAAGGAACTGGCCGGGGGGGCATCGCGCCGTCGCGTGGGGCTGCGTCCCGAAGGCCGGGCGCCGATGCGCGAGGGGACCGAGGTCTTCGCCGGTCCCGAGGGCGGGGACCCGATCGGCAAGATCACCTCGGGCGGTTTCGGCCCCTCGATCGAGGCGCCGATGGCGATGGCCTATCTGCCGGCCGATCTCTCCGAAGGCACGACGGTTTACGGCGAGGTCAGGGGCAAGCGCCTTCCTGCCGTGATCGCGCCGATGCCGTTCCAGCCCAACCGTTACAAACGTTAACCAGCAGGGGAAAAGACCCATGAAATATACCGAAGACCATGAATGGCTCCGCGTCGAGGGCGATCACGTCGTCGTCGGAATCACCGACCATGCCTCCGAACAGCTCGGCGATGTTGTCTTCGTCGAACTGCCCGAGCCGGGCACGAGCGTGTCGAAGGGCGATGAGATCGTGGTGATCGAGAGCGTCAAGGCCGCTTCCGATATCGCGGCGCCCTTAGACGGCGAGATCGTCGAGGTCAATTCCGACGTCGCCGACAATCCCGGCATGGTGAACGAGGACCCGACCGGCAAGGCCTGGTTCTTCAAGATGAAGGTGGCCGACCTCTCCGCGCTCGACGGTCTGATGGACGAGGCCGCTTACAAGGAAATGATCGGATAAGGACGCGGACAATGCCCTTCACCCCCACCGACTACCTGCCCTACGACTTCGCCAACCGCCGCCACATCGGCCCGTCTCCGGCAGAGATGGAGGAGATGTTCAAGGTGCTGGGGGTGAAGGACCTCGACGAGCTGATCGACCAGACCGTGCCGAAATCGCTCCGGCAGGAAAAGCCGCTCGACTTCGGCAAGGCCAAGTCGGAACGCGAGCTTCTGTGGTTCATGCGCCAGGTCGCGAAGAAGAACGCGGTCTTCACCTCGATGATCGGACAGGGCTTCTACGGCACCGTCTGCCCGCCGGCGATCCAGCGGAACATCCTCGAAAACCCCGCCTGGTACACGGCCTACACGCCCTACCAGCCGGAGATTTCGCAAGGTCGCCTCGAGGCGCTTCTGAACTTCCAGACGATGGTCTGCGACATGACCGGGCTCGAGATCGCCAATGCCTCGCTTCTTGACGAGGCGACTGCGGCGGCCGAGGCGATGACGATGGCGCAGCGCACGTCGAAATCGAAGGCAACGGCCTTCTTCATCGACGAGAACTGCCATCCGCAGAATATCGAGGTGATGAAGGTTCGGGCCGCGCCCATCGGCATCGAGATCATCGTCGGCGACCCCGAGACGGTCGAGGCCGACAAGGTCTTCGGCGCGATCTTCCAGTATCCCGGCACCTACGGTCACCTCACTGACTTCACGCCCCATATCGCGAAATTGCACGAGACGGGCGCGCTCGGCATCGTCATCGCCGACATCATGGCGCTGACGCTCCTGAAGGAGCCGGGCGCGATGGGCGCGGACATCGCCGTCGGTTCCACCCAGCGCTTCGGCATCCCGATGGGCTTCGGCGGGCCGTCGGCCGCCTACATGGCCTGCAAGGACGCGCACAAGCGCAACATGCCCGGCCGGATCGTTGGTGTCTCCATCGACGCGCAGGGCGGCAAGGCCTATCGCCTTTCGTTGCAGACCCGCGAGCAGCATATCCGGCGCGAGAAGGCCACGTCGAACGTCTGCACCGCGCAGGCGCTTCTCGCCAACATGGCCTCGTTCTACGCGGTCTATCACGGGCCCGAAGGCCTTAGGGCCATCGGCCAGCGTATTCACCGCAAGACGGTGCGCGTCGCGCGCGGGCTGGAGGCGGCGGGCTACAAGGTCGAGCCGAAGGAGTTCTTCGACACGATCACCGTCGACGTCGGCGCGATGCAGGGCGCGGTCCTGAAGGCGGCGCGTGACGAGCGCATCAACCTGCGCAAGATCGGCACCACGAAGGTCGGCATCTCGATCGACGAGACCACCCGGCGGCTGACGATCGAACGGCTTTGGCGCGCATTCGGGATCGACCAGAAGGACGACGACCTCAAGCACCATTTCCGGATCTCCGACTCGCTCGTCCGGACCTCGGATTACCTCACGCATCCGGTCTTCCATATGAACCGGGCCGAGACCGAGATGATGCGCTACATGCGCCGGCTGGCTGACCGCGATCTCGCGCTCGACCGGGCGATGATCCCGCTCGGGTCGTGCACGATGAAGCTCAATGCCGCGGCCGAGATGATGCCGATTACCTGGCCTGAGTTTTCGAACCTCCACCCCTTCGCGCCCTCCGACCAGACCGAGGGCTATGCCGAGCTGTTCCGTGACCTGTCGGAGAAACTCTGCGAGATCACCGGCTATGACGCGATGAGCTTGCAGCCGAATTCGGGGGCCCAAGGGGAATATGCGGGGCTCCTGACCATCGCCGCCTATCACAAGGCGCGTGGCGAAGGGCATCGAAACATCTGCATCATCCCGGTCTCGGCGCATGGCACCAACCCCGCTTCGGCGCAGATGGCGGGGATGAAGGTGGTCGTGGTGAAATCGGCCGAAAACGGCGATATCGACCTCGAGGATTTCCGCGCCAAGGCGGAAGCGGCGGGCGAAAACCTCGCGGCCTGCATGATCACCTATCCCTCGACCCACGGCGTCTTCGAGGAGACGGTGCGGGAAATTTGCAAGATCACCCATGACCACGGCGGGCAGGTTTATATCGACGGCGCCAACATGAACGCGATGGTGGGCCTCGTGCGACCGGGCGATCTCGGCGGCGATGTCAGCCACCTCAACCTGCACAAGACCTTCTGCATCCCGCACGGCGGCGGCGGACCGGGCATGGGGCCGATCGGCGTCAAGGCGCATCTCGCGCCCCACCTGCCGGGCCATCCGATGACCGGCGGCGAGGAAGGGCCGGTGTCGGCCGCACCTTGGGGCTCGGCCTCGATTCTGCCGATCTCCTGGGCCTATGTCCTGATGATGGGCGGCAAGGGGCTGACGCAGGCGACGAAGGTTGCGATCCTCAACGCCAACTACATCGCGAAACGACTGGAGGGCGCCTACGGCATCCTCTTCACCGGCCGCAACGGGCGCGTCGCGCATGAGTGTATCCTCGACACGCGGCCCTACGCCGAGAGCGCCCACGTGACCGTGGACGATATCGCCAAGCGGCTGATCGACAACGGCTTCCACGCGCCGACGATGAGCTGGCCGGTTGCGGGCACGCTGATGGTCGAGCCGACCGAGTCCGAAACTAAGGCCGAGCTCGACCGGTTCGTCACCGCGATGCTGTCGATCCGCGACGAGATCGCGGCGATCGAGAAGGGCGAGATCGACGCGGAGAACAACCCGCTGAAGCACGCGCCGCACACGGTGAACGCGCTGATCGGGGACTGGGACCGGCCCTACAGCCGCGAACAGGGTTGCTTCCCGCCGGGCGCCTTCCGGGTCGACAAGTACTGGCCGCCGGTGGGCCGGGTCGACAACGTCTATGGCGACCGCCACCTCGTATGCATCTGTCCGCCGGTCGAGAGCTACGCCGACGCGGCGGAGTGAAAATCGGGGCCCCGCGGGGCCCCGATGCCTTCGGCGAGGATGTTTGAAGCAAGATGAAGGGGCAGGCTTGAAACAGGGCCTGCCCCTTCTGATATATTCCGAGAGGCGAATGTGAGGTGGGCGATGGCGGAGACTGTCAAGCTGACGTGTGTGACCTGCGGGCAGGCCAACCGGGTTCCGGGGGCGCGGTTTGCCGAGGGGCCGAAATGCGGCTCGTGCGGCGATCCGCTGGTCACCGGCAAGGTGGCCGAGCTCGACGTGGCGGCGCATGACCGGATGGTGCGGGGCGACGAGTTGCCGCTTGTCGTCGACTACTGGGCGCCCTGGTGCGGCCCCTGCCGGATGATGGCGCCGGAATTCGCCAAGGCGGCCCAGGCGCTGAAGGGGCGGGCGCGATTCGCAAAGATCAACACGCAGGACTTTCCGGCGGTGTCGCAGCGGCTCGGCATCCGCGGGATTCCGCTTCTGATCCTCTGGCATCGCGGCCGCGAGGTGGCGCGGCTCCCCGGTGCGCGGCCCGCCGCCGAGATCGAGGCCTTCGTCCGCTCGCAGGCCGGGGTGGCGGTCTGAAAAATCTCGCCAGGGGGCTTGCGGTCGCTTGACAATGGTCCGGCGCTGCGCCAAATACGCCGCCGGTGCGGGGCAGTAGCTCAGTTGGGAGAGCGCGTCGTTCGCAATGACGAGGTCAGGGGTTCGATCCCCCTCTGCTCCACCAAACACCCCGAGGTTGAAGATGAACCGATGGCGCCCGAGCCGGGCGCCACGCTTCCCGGCATCATGCCGCGTTGAGAACCGCGTCACGGCTAAAAGCCTCAGGGGCGATGGGCAAATCCCGCCTGCTGTCCTTGCCCGTCCGAACGCTGTCTCACGAAAGCGACGTCCGCCATCCGCGAGCCTTCCGTCTGCGATTTCCGTCGGTTGCCGTCCGCCGACCGCTCCAAGCTGCGGGGTAACCGCATGAGCGCAGCACACGGTATCGGAGAATCGATCTTCCCAGCTCGCGGTATGCGAGGGGGCAGCTGCGGCCGCCGATATTGGAAACAACGAGCCCGACTGGGAGCGGACCGTCGCGTGATCCGTTCAAAAACATGAAAAAAAACGAAACGTGAATGGAATAGGCCGCCGGAGCGCCCCATTTAGGTGTAAAATGAACCACAGAGGACAGCAACCAACGGAAAAGAACGGACGAAACCCTATCTGAGCAAAACAGGAACACGAAAATGGAGATCTTTGATCGGTTCGCAGATGAGTATGGACGCACGAAGCTCGTAGAGATGACCTTGCAGGACTACCTGCTTGGATGTCGCGAAGACGAAGGGATGCGCGCCACGGCGGCGGAGAGAATGGTGGCGGCGATCGGCGAGCCGGAGTTTGTCGATACCAGCCAGGACCAGCGCCTCAGCCGGATTTTTCTCAATCGGACGATCAAGAGATACAAGCCCTTCCGCGACCTCTACGGCATCGAAGAGACGATCGAGCGCATCGTCGGATTCTTCCGCCACGCGAGTCAGGGGCTCGAGGAGCGCAAGCAGATCCTCTACCTGCTCGGGCCCGTTGGGGGTGGCAAGTCGACCCTCGCCGAAGTTCTCAAGAACCTGATGGAGCAGGAGCCGATCTACGTCCTGAAGGCGGGCGAGGAGATCAGCCCGATCTTCGAATCCCCACTTGGTCTCTTCGACCGGGCGCGGATGGGCGACCTGCTCGAAGGAAAGTACAACATTCCCAAGCGGCTCCTCAGCGGGCTTATCTCGCCCTGGGCGATCAAGCGGCTGGAAGAGTTCGACGGTGACATCTCGAGATTCTCGGTGGTCAAGGTTCGCCCCTCGAAGCTGCGCCAGATCGGCGTGGCCAAGACCGAGCCGGGCGACGAGAACAACCAGGACGTTTCGGCGCTGGTCGGCAAGCTCGACATCCGCAAGCTCGAGGATTTCGGCCAGAACGACCCCGACGCCTACAGCTATTCCGGCGCGCTGAACCGCACGACCCAGGGGCTGATGGAATTCGTCGAGATGTTCAAGGCGCCGATCAAGGTGCTGCATCCGCTACTGACCGCGACCCAGGAAGGTTCCTATGCGGGCACCGAGAACATCGGCGCCTTCCCCTACCAGGGCATCATCGTGGCCCATTCGAACGAATCCGAGTGGCGCCAGTTCAAGAACAACAAGAACAACGAGGCCTTCCTCGACCGGATCAGCGTCGTGAAGGTGCCCTATTGCCTGCGCGCCACCGAAGAGACCGACATCTACGAGAAGCTCCTGCGCGAGAGCAGCCTCGGCGGTGCGCCCTGTGCGCCCGAGACGCTGTCGATGCTCGGCCAGTTCAGCGTGCTGACGCGGCTGAAGGAGCACGAGAACTCGCCGATCTACTCGAAGATGCGAGTCTATGACGGCGAAACGCTGAAGGACACCGATCCGAAGGCCCGCTCGGCCCAGGAATACCGCGATGCGGCCGGGGTCGACGAGGGCATGAACGGGATCTCCACCCGGTTCGCCTTCAAGGTGCTGTCGGAGACCTTCAACCACGACACCGAAGAGGTGGCGGCCGACCCGGTCCACCTGCTCTATGTGCTGGAGCAGGCAGTCAAGCGCGAGCAGTTCCCCGACGATACCGAGGGGCGCTATCTCGGCTTCATGAAGGACGTTCTCGCGCCACGCTACGCGGAGTTCATCGGCAACGAGATCCAGAAAGCCTATCTGGAATCCTACGCCGATTACGGCCAGAACCTCTTTGACCGTTACATCGCCTATGCCGATGCCTGGATTGAGGACCAGGACTACAAGGATCCCGACACCGGCCAAATCTTCAACCGCGAGATCCTCGAGCAGGAACTCGCCAAGATCGAGAAACCGGCGGGCATCACCAATCCGCGCGACTTCCGCAACGAGGTGGTGAAGTTCGTGCTCCGGGTCCGGGCCGAGCATCACGGCCAGAACCCGGACTGGCGCAAGTACGAGAAGCTGCGCCGGGTGATCGAGAAGCGGATGTTCGGCCAGATCCAGGATCTCCTGCCGGTGATCAGCTTCGGCGCCAAGCGCGACAAGGAGACCGAGGCCAAGCACAACGAGTTCATCGACCGGATGACCGACCGCGGCTACACCCGCCGTCAGGTTCGTCGGCTGGTCGAGTGGTACATGCGGGTGAACAAGGCGGGATGAGAGAAAGGAGGGCTAAGCCATGCCCCATTTCGTCGACCGCCGCCTGAACCCGAAGGACAAGAGCCACAGCAACCGGCGACGGTTCATCGGGCGTGTGCGCGCCGCAGTCAAGAAGGCGGTGGACGAGAGCGTCCGCCGCCGCTCCATCGCCGATGTCGACCGCGAGGAGAAGGTCTCGGTTCCCGCCGAGGGCATCTCCGAGCCGAGCTTCCGGCCCGCAGAACAGGGCGGGCACCGCGAGCGGGTGCTGACCGGCAACCGCAACTTCCAGACCGGCGACCGGATAGAGAAGCCGACCGGCGGCGGCGCGGGCGGGCGCGGACGCGAGGGCTCCGACGACGGCGAGGGCGACGACGATTTCCTGTTCGTGCTGTCGCGCGACGAGTTCCTCGACATGTTCTTCGAGGATCTGGAGCTTCCCGACCTCGTCAAGCGCAGCCTCAAGGAGACCGCCGCGACGAGGCCGCATCGCATGGGCTACGCGGTGACCGGCGCGCCGGCCAACCTCTCGGTCGCGCGGACAATGCGCAACGCCTTCGGGCGGCGGCTCGCGCTCAGACGGCCGAAGACCCGCAAGACCCGCGAGATGATGGAGCGGATCGAGGCGCTCGAAGCGCTCGAGAAGCCGAGCCCGGTAGAGCGAAAGGAACTTCTGGAGCTTCGCGCCGAGCTCGACCGGGTCCTGCGCCTGCGGCGGATGATCCCCTATGTTGATCCGCTCGACGTGCGCTACAAGCATTTCGAGCGGCGGCCGGAGCCGGCCTCGGCGGCAGTGATGTTCTGCCTCATGGATGTCTCGGCGTCGATGGGGGAGCGCGAGAAGGATCTGGCCAAGCGGTTCTTCGTGCTCCTGCACCTGTTCCTGCGCCAGCGCTACGACAAGATCGAACTGGTCTTCATCCGCCATACCCAAGTCGCGAGCGAGGTCGACGAGGAGACCTTCTTCCATTCCCGCCAGACCGGCGGCACCGTGGTCTCGAGCGCGCTGAAAGAGATGCAGGCTGTTATCGAGGCGCGCTACCCGCCCGGAGAGTGGAACATCTACGCCGCGCAGGCCTCGGACGGCGAGAATTTCGGCGGCGATTCCGCCACCTGCGCCGACATCCTTGGCAACGAGCTGATGCGGCTCTGCCAGTACTTCGCCTATATCGAGATCCTCGAGGAAAACGAGTCCCAGCTCATGAACAGCGAGGCGAACGGCATGGAGCTGTGGCGCGCCTATCGCGGGGTGGCCGAGGAGTGGCCGAACTTCGCGATGAAGCGGATCGCGAGCCCGCCCGACATCTACCCGGTATTCCGCGAGCTCTTCTCCAAGAAGCCGGAGGGTGTCTGACATGGCCAGGACCGTTCGCGCCGCAACGCCCCTGTTCGAGGGGGCCGAGTGGGATTTCGACACGCTCCGCCGCAGCTATGACGCGATCGCCAAGGTCGCGGCGGAGGAGCTGGAGCTCAACACCTATCCCAACCAGGTCGAGATCATCTCCTCCGAACAGATGCTGGATGCCTATTCCTCGATCGGCATGCCGCTGATGTACCACCACTGGTCCTTCGGCAAACGCTTCATGCACGACGAGCAGCTCTACCGGAAGGGCGCGCAGGGGCTCGCCTACGAGATCGTCATCAACTCCAATCCCTGCATCAGCTACTGCATGGAAGACAACACGATGGCGCTGCAGGCGCTGGTGATCGCCCATGCGGCCTTCGGCCACAACCATTTCTTCAGGAACAACCACCTCTTCCGGCAATGGACCGATGCCGACGGTATCCTCGACTATCTCGACTATGCCCGCACCTATGTCACCCAGTGCGAGGAGCGTTACGGCGCGCGCGAGGTCGAGCATCTTCTTGACGCGGCCCATGCGCTGATGCCGGCGAGCGTCTTTCGCCACCGCCGGCTGCCCTCCGCCTCGCTGCGCGAGGAGGCGGCGCGGCGCCGCGAGCGCCAGGAGGAGGAGGAGCGGTCGGCCAATTACCTGTGGGACACGCTGGACCGGGCGGTCCGGCCGAGCGAGGCCGACGAGGAGGTGCGCGAGCGCAAGCGCCGGATGGGCCTGCCGGAAGAGAACCTCCTCTACTTCCTCGAACGCCACAGCCCGATCCTGAAGCCCTGGCAGCGCGAGGTGCTGCGCATCGTTCGCAACATCGCGCAGTATTTCTATCCCCAGCGCCAGACCAAGGTGATGAACGAGGGCTGCGCCTGCTTCGTGCACTACTACATCACCAACGCGCTGCACGATGCGGGGCAGCTGACCGACGGCGCGATGCTCGAGATCCTGCACAACCACACCAACGTGGTGACCCAGCCGGGTTACGGCACGCCGGGTCATGCGACCTTCAACCCCTATGCGATCGGTTTCGCGATGATGCAGGACATCCGCCGCATCTGCGAGGCACCGACCGAGGAGGATCGCGAGTGGTTCCCCGACATTGCCGGCGCGAAGGACTGGCGCGGAGTTCTGAAAGACGCCTGGGCGAATTACCGCGACGAAAGCTTCGTGCAGCAGTTCCTCAGCCCGAAGGTTATGCGCGACTACCGCATGTTCGCGCTGACCGACGACGAGGGAGATCCGTTCTACACCGTAAACGCGATCCATGACGAACGCGGCTACCGCGAGCTGCGCGCCGCGCTTGCGCGCAGTCTCGATGTCTCGGTCAACGATCCCGATATCCATGTCTCGGACGTTGACCTGCTCGGCGACCGGCGGCTAAGGCTGCGCCACATTCAGCGGGACGGCGTACCGCTTGACCCGGCGACCCGCGATGCGACGCTCGGCTATCTGGGGCAGCTTTGGGGCTACGAAGTGGCGCTCGACGAGATCCGGAGCGAGTAAACCGGATTCCGCGGTATTGATGACGCCGCGGGAACGAATCGGCCGTGTAACCCCCAATAAGTTGCGGTTACTACTCGTATGAAGTAGTTTATGTAGTGTTAATCGGTAAAAAAAGTAACGGTGGTTAGTATGAGTGAACAAAGGGTGTATTCCCGCTGCGTCGCAAAGGATCGCAGGCGTGGCGGTGCGAACGGTATGAGGTTCGCGGCCGCGGGTCTGCGTGACATCGCCGCGGCATCCTGCCGGATCGGTTCGGCGCTTCCCGTCATGGAAACCTGTGCCTTCGCGGGACTGTTCATCCTGATCAGCCTCTCAGCGGGGTAGCAGTTCTCATTGGCCGCGTTTCACGCTCGATGAACCGGCATAAGGGTCCGCAAGGGCTTCGAGAACCATGCCGGCGCAGCGGCCGAAGCCGATCCGGTAGCCATCACCCTCGGCTCCACCCGTCAAAGCCAGTGTGTCGCCGTCCTCGATGAAGCGGCGGATCTCGCCGGTTGCGAGCGTGATCGGCTCCTTGCCGCCCCAGGTCAGTTCCAGAAGCGAGCCGCGGCTGTCCTTCGCGGGGCCGGAGATCGTGCCGGAGCCGAGAAGGTCGCCCACGTTCATCGGGCAGCCGCAGGTCGTGTGATGGGCGAGCTGCTGGGCGGCGGAATAGTACATCTCGCGGTAGTTGGTGCGCGCGATGGTGGTCGGCGTCTTCCCGGCGGGCGCGAGCGTGACTTCAAGACTGATGTCGTAGAGCATCGGACCCGGCTCCTGAAGGTAGGGCAGGAGCGGGCGGTCGCGATCAGGCGTGTCGACGCGGAAGGGGGCGAGCGCTGCCTTGGTGACGATCCACGGGCTGATCGTCGTCGCCGTGGCCTTGGCCTGGAATGGGCCCAAGGGCTGGTATTCCCAAGCCTGGATGTCGCGCGCCGACCAGTCGTTGAGGAGCACATAGCCGAAGATCATCCGGTCGGCCTCGGCCACCGTCACCGGCCCTTCGGAAGGCTGGCCGACCACCGCGCCAAGCTCCAGCTCGATGTCGAAACGGGCGGACGGCGCGAAGCGGGGCAGGTCGTCCTCCGGCCCCTTCACCTGCCCCCAGGGCCGGCGCACCGGCGTTCCGGAGACGACGACCGAGGAAGCCCGGCCATTGTAGCCGATCGGGATCGAGAGCCAGTTCGGCGGCAGCGCGTTCTCGGGGCCCCGGAACATGGTGCCGACGTTTTCGGCGTGGTGCCGGCCGGCATAGAAGTCGGTGTACTCGGAGACGAGGAAGGGCAGGTGCAGTTCGGCCGCCTCCATCGGCACCAGATGGGGCTCGATCAGGGCGCGGGTCTCGGGTGGCGCCTCGGCCGAAAGCAGTTGCTGGAGCTTCGCGCGATAGCTTTCCCAGATCTCCGGGCCAAGCTCCATGAAGTCGTTCCAGAAAGGCACGTCGAGGACCGGGTCCTCGGCCGCCGTCAGGATTCCCTCCTCCTCCAGCGCGGTGAGGTCGAGGATCATCGCGCCGATCGCGGTGCCGCAGCGCGGCTCCTCGGCCCCGGTCGAGAAGACGCCGTAGGGCAGGTTGTTGAGCGGGAACGGTCCCTCGGGGGCGTTGGCGCTGTCGATCCAGGATTTCAGAAGCGGCATCGGGGTCCTCAGCTTTGCGGGGCGTCCGGCTGCGCCTCGGGCGCGGCCTTGGCGAAGGCGGGAAGGGCGCGGGCCGCGGCGTCTATGGCCGCGAGTCGCGGGTAGGGGCCGAGGTCGAGGCCCCAGCGGCGGGCGTTGTAGATCTGCGCGACGAGGCAGATGTCGGCGAGCGTGGGGGCGTCGGTGAAGGCGAAGGGCGTGTCCGGCGCGACCATGCGTTCAAGCGCGTCAAGGCCGATCCGCATCCAGTGGCGCATCCAGTCGGCCTTCTCCTCCGCACCCGCGCCGAAGCGGCGTTCGAGCTCCTGCATGACGCGGAGATTGTTGACTGGGTGGATGTCCATCGCAACAAGATGCGCCGCCGCGAGGATGCGGGCGCGCAGGTTGTGATCGGCGGGCAGGAGCGGCGGCGAGGGATGCGTCGCGTCCAGCCAGTCGATGATCGCGAGCGACTGGGTGAGCGCGGTGCCATCATCCGTCACCAGTGTCGGCACCAGATGGGCGGGGTTCAGCGTCACATAGTCCGGCGCGTGCTGTGCGCCGCCGCCTGCGACCAGATCGACCGGGACCGAGTCATACGGGACCCCCTTGAGGTTCAGCGCGATCCGGACGCGGTAGGCGGCGGTCGAGCGCCAATAGGAGTAGAGCCGCATCACTTGACGCCGGGCGTGCCGTCGAACTTCTTCTCCAGCGAGATCCAGCAGTCGATGTAGTCGTCCTGCAAGGGCGCCTCCTTCGCGGCAAACTCCGTCAGGTGCTGGGGAAAGCGCGTCTCGAACATGAAGGACATGGTGTTGTCGAGCTTTTCCGGCCCGAGATCGGCGTTCGAGGCGCCCTCGAAGGCGTTCAGGTCAGGCCCATGCGGCAGCATCATGTTGTGAAGGCTCATGCCGCCCGGAACGAAGCCCTTGGGCTTGGCGTCATAGACGCCGTAGATGTTGCCCATCAGCTCGGACATGACGTTCTTGTGGTACCAGGGCGGGCGGAAGGTGTTTTCCGCCACCATCCAGCGTTCTCGGAAGAGCACAAAATCGATATTCGCGGTGCCCGCGACGCCGGAGGGCGCGGTCAGAACCGTGAAGATCGAAGGATCCGGGTGGTCGAAGAGGATCGCGCCGACCGGGCAGTAGGTGCGCAGGTCGTATTTGCAGGGCGCGTAGTTGCCGTGCCAGGCGACGACGTCGAGTGGGCTGTGGCCGATCTTCGTCTCGTGGAACTGGCCGCACCATTTCACCGTGATGGTCGAGGGCATCTCGCGGTCCTCGAAGGCCGCCACCGGGGTCTTGAAGTCGCGCCGGTTGGCCATGCAGTTGGCGCCGATCGGGCCGCGGCCGGGCAGCTCGAACTTCTGGCCGTAGTTCTCGCAGACGAAGCCGCGCGCCGGGCCGTCGAGAAGCTCCACCCGGTAAAGGAGACCGCGCGGCAGGATGGCGATCTCCTGCGGGCCGAGGTCGATCACGCCAAGCTCGGTCGCGAAGCGCAGGCGGCCTTCCTGCGGCACGACGAGAAGCTCGCTGTCGGCCGAGTAAAAATAGGCATCCTCCATCGAGGCGGTGACAAGGTAAATGTGGCTCGCCATGCCGACTTGGGTGTTCACGTCGCCCGCCGTGGTCATCGTCCGCATGCCGGTGAGCCAGGTGAGCGCCTCGCCCGCATGCGGCACCGGATCCCAGCGGTACTGGCCGAGCGAGATCACGTCATCCACGACATGCGGCGCGGTCTTCCAGTACGGGAGCTCGATCTTCGCGTAGCGGCCCGAATGCTTGACCGAGGGGCGGATGCGGTAGCACCAGGTGCGCTCGTTCTGATGGCTCGGCGCGGTGAAGGCGGTGCCGGTGAGCTGCTCGCCGTAAAGCCCGTAATTGCATTTCTGGGGGCTGTTCATACCCTGCGGCAGGGCGCCGGGCAGCGCCTCGGTTTCGAAATCGTTGCCGAAGCCCGGCATGTAGTTCGTGTCGACCACCACGTCCTTCATGCTGGTGTTGGCTTGAATCTGACCGTCCATGGCACGCCCTCCGACTCGGGATTTTGTTGCACTTGTAACGGTTGCATTAGCAACAATCAAGCGGTAGACCGGAAAGGAAGGAGACGGCGATGGCAGGAACGGAATTCGATCTGGAGGGCTTTCTGCCCTATCTCCTCAATCAGGCGGCCGAAACGACCGGGAGGGAATTCGCGGCGGCCTATCGTGGCAGCTACGGCATGACCCGGACCCAGTGGCGGGTCATGGCGCATCTCGGCCGGTTCGGCGCGATGACGGCGGCCGAGATCTGCCGGCGGGCGATGGAGGAGAAGACCGGCGTGTCGCGCTCGGTTCAGGCGCTGGAGGATCGCGGCTGGCTGATACGCGGCGCGGTGGCCGAGGATCGCCGCGCAGAGGCCCTGTCGCTGACGCCTTCGGGGCGCGAGGTCTACGACGCCCTTGCTGCCGAGGCGATCCGGTTCGACGCCCTGCTCAGGGCGCGGCTCGGCGAGGCGCGCGCGGACGGGTTTGCGGATGCGCTGACGGCGCTTGTCTCGGCAGCGCGCGACTGAGAGCGTCACTCGGCCGGGTTTGCCCGCGCCTTCAGCAGCCCGAACCAGCGCCGCTTCGGCTTCGGCTTGTCGACACCGGGCCGCCCCATGCCGCGCGAGGTCAGCATCAGGAGCGACGGCGTGACGACGAGCGTCAGGATCGTCGCGAATGCGAGGCCGAAGACGATTGCCGAGGAGAGCGCGATCCACCATTGCGTCGAGGGTGCGCCGAAGGTCGTCTCGTGGCTCAGCAGTTCGAGGTTGAAGCCGAAGGCGATCGGGAAGACGCCGAGAATCGCGGTCACGGCGGTCAGCACCACGGGCCGGGCGCGCTCGTGGCAGGTCTTGAGGATCGCCTCGACCTTCTCCATCCCCTCGCGGCGAAGGTTGTCGTAGGTGTCGATCAGAACGATGTTGTTGTTCACCACGACGCCCGCGAGCGCGATGATCCCGATCCCGGTCATGATGATGTTGTAGGGCTGGCCCATGATCATCAGCCCAAGGAAGACGCCAATCGTCGACATGATCACGGCCGTGAAGATCAGACCGACCGAGATGAAGCGGTTGAACTGCGCGAGCAGCACCACGAAGATCAGGAACAGCGCGGCGAGGAAGGCCTTGGACAGGAAGGCCATCGCGGCGGCCTGTTCCTCGTCCTCGCCGGCAAGCTGCCAGCGGATGCCATTCTTCTCCAGATCCGAGGCCGCGAGCTTCTCCGTGATCGTCTTGCGGATCGGGTCGGCCTGCACGCCCTCGCGGATTCCGGCCTGGACGGTCACGGTTCGGCGGCCGTCGATCCGGGTCAGTGTGCCGGTCGTCGGGACCGCCTTGCGGGTGACGAAATTGGCGATCGGGACCGGGCCTTCCGCGGTCTCGACCCGGAGCTGGTCGAGCGAGGAGATGGTGCGCTGGCCGGGCGGCAGGCGCAGGACGATGTCGACCGCGTCATCCGAGCCGGCGGGACGGAAATCCGACAGCTTCAACCCGTCGGTCACGAGCTGCACGACGGCCCCCACCCCTCCGGGCGAGACGCCGTAGCGGGCCGCGGCTGCACGGTCGACGCGGATCTCCCAGTCGATGCCGGGTGGCGGCAGGCCGTTGTCGATGTCGATGATGTCGGGCGACTTCGCCAGCTCGTCGGCGATCTGCCGCGCAGCTTCGTTGAGGCCCGCCGGATTGGACGCCGACAGCCGGATCTGGATCGCCTTGCCCGTCGGCGGGCCGGCGTCGGGGACCGAGACCTCAACCTCGACGCCTGGGATACCCTGCATTTCCTCGCGCAGGTCGGCGAGGATGGCGTTCGCGTTCTTTCGCTCGCGCCAGTCGATGAACTCATACTGGATCACGCCAATCACGTCGGCGGCGACGTTGCCGCCCATGGCGCTACCGCCGCCGCTCGACTGTCCGGCGCGGGTATAGACCGTCTTGATGCCCGGCCAGCCGAGGATGCGCCGTTCCGCCTCGCGGGTCAGCACGTCCTTCTCCTCGATCGAGAGGTTGCCGCGGGCATGGACGTAGAGCAGGCCGTAATCGGGCTCCACGTCGGGGAAGAACTCCACCCCCTTGCCGAGCGTGCCATAGGCGTAGGGAACCGCGACAAGCGCCGCCACGGCGGTGACGGTCACGAGCTTCGGATGGCGGATCGCGCGGGCGACGAAGCGCATGTAGAGGCTGTTGCGGGAACGGTCCTCCTCCTTCACCGGCCGCGCGATGATCGCGCCGAGCGTCGGCGCGAAGAGAAGCGCGTAGACGAGCGAGGCCGAGAGCGTCGCGATCAGCGTGATCGGCATGTACTTCATGAACTCGCCGACGATGCCGGGCCAGAAGAGAAGCGGCGAGAAGGCCGCGACGCGGGTCGCGGTGGCCGCGATCACGGGGCCGGCCATCTTGCGCGAGGCAAGCGAGAAGGCCTCGCGCCGGTCCATGCCCTCGGCCATGCGGCGTTCCGCATATTCGGTGACGATGATCGCGTCGTCGACGAGCATCCCCACGGCGAGGATCAGGCTGAACAGGACGACGATGTTCACCGTGAGCCCGGCAAGCTGCAGCCCGAGGATGCCGATCAGGAACGAGGCCGGGATCGCGAGGCCGATGAGCAGCGAGGCGCGGCCCGAGAGCGCGTAGAGAATGACGATGAAAACGAGGATCACCGCGGTCAGCACCGAGTTCTGAAGATCGGCGAGCATCTGCCGGATCGTCGTCGACTTGTCCTGGCTGAACGACACTTCCGTGCCCTCGGGAAGAGTCTTCTGGAACTCTTCGGTGACTTTCTTCACCGCGTCGACGGTCTCGACGAGGTTCGCGCCGATGCGCTTGGACACCTCGATCGCGATCGCGGGCTTGCCGTCGAGCCGGGTAATGGTTTCGGGATCCTTGTGGGTCGCGCGGATCGCGGCGAGGTCGCGAACGCGCACGGTCGCATTGCCATTGGTGATGACCGGCAGGTCCGCCACGTCATCCACCGTCTCGATGAGCGACGGCACCTTGATTGCGAAGCGCCCCTCCGTGCCTTCGAGCGCGCCCGCGGCGATCAGCTGGTTGTTGGCGGCGACGCCCGCGGTCAGCATGTCGGGGCGGAGCACATAGGACGAGAGCTTTGCCGGGTCGATGATGACCTCGACGAGATCGTCGCGCACGCCCTGGAGAGCGGCGTCGAGGACACCCGGAATCTCCTCGATCCGGTCGCGCAGCTCGCGCCCGGCCTTCGCCAGGATCCGTTCCGGCACGTCACCCGCGAGCGAGACGACGAGCACCGGGAATTCGGAGATGTTCACTTCTGAGACCGAGGGCTCGTCGGCGCCGTCCGGCAGGTCGCGCTTCGCTTCGGAGACCTTCGAGCGCACGTCGTCGAGCGCCTTGTTGAGATCCGCGCCGGCCTGGAACTCCATGAGCACGTTGCCGCCGCCCTGGTAGGCGGTCGCGGTCATCTCCTTGACGCCGGAAATGGTCTTGAGCGCCGTCTCCATCGGGCGCAGGAGCAGCCGCTCGCTGTCCTCGGGCGAGATGCCCTGGTGGCTGAGGCTGACATAGATGATCGGAATCTGGATGTCGGGCTCGGCTTCCTTCGGGATCGCGATATAGGCCTGGGCGCCGGCGAGCATCAAGAACAACAGAACCGAGATCGTCAGCCGCGCGTTGCGGATCGCGGTATCGACGAGGTTCATCGGATCACTCTCCGGCCGCGAGGAGCTTGGCGTCCTTGACGCGGACCTTCTCGCCGTCGCGGACGAAGTCCTGGCCCGAGACGACGATCCGGACACCATCGGGTATACCGGCCAGCACCAGCCCCTCGGGCGTGTCGTCGATCAACTCGACCGAGGCAAAGGCGGCGATATCGTCGGGGCCGACGACACGGAGGCCAAGCTCGCCCTCGGCCGACAGAGTGATCACCGAACGCGGCACGACCACCGCGCGTTCGGGCCGGGTGTAGAGGCTGACCTCGGCGGTCATGCCCGACGGCACGGCACGGTCGGGGTTGGGCAGCGCGATCTCGACCGGGAAGGTGCGGGTCTGGGCGGAGGCTTCGCGCGCGACATGGCGGACGACACCGTCGAGCCGCTTGCCGCTGACGAGGCGGATGTCGGCCTTGTCGCCGACGCCGACGAACCCGATGTCGACCTCGCTGACCTCCGCCCGCACGACGATCGGATCGAGCGCGAGGACCGTCGCTATCGGGGTGCCGGTCTGCACCCACTCGCCAAGCTCGACCTCGACCTTGTCGATGACGCCGGCAAAGGGCGCGTAGAGGTTCAGCCGGTCGGCGGCGGCCTCGGCCTGGCTCAGGGCCGCTTCGGCCGCGGCCTTCTCGGCGCGGACCTTGATCAGCTGCAGTTCGGCGGTGTTGCCGGTCTTGAAGAGCTTCTCGGCCACCTCGAGCTCCTGCGCGCGCTGGGCGAGCGTCGCTTCGGCGGTCCTAACCGCTGCGGTGATGTCGGCGCCCTCGATGCTCATCACGGCCTCGTCGGCCGCAACCTCGCCGCCCTGGGCGATCCCAAGCTCCGCGATCACGCCGTCGGTCCGCGCCGCGAGCACGGCGCGCTTGTCGGCGCCGGTCACGCCGGAGATGCGGATCTCGCGGGCATGTTCAACGAAGTTCGGAGTGATCGCGGCGACGGTGCGCAGCGCCTGCTCGGTATCGGTCGGGGCGGCGCCGGCCGCAGGCGCGGGCTGGGCGGCATGCGCCTCTTCGCTACCGACAGAGGAAAACTTTCCGGTGCCGACCCAGGCGGCGGCGGCGACCAGAACAAGGATGGCCGTAATCTTGTGGCCCTTGAAATGCAAAGCCATGCTGAAGAAGTCCTGAACGTTTCTGGCACGCACACAATCTCGACCGCCGAGTGGTGGTCAAGGCAATGCACCTATCCATGGCATCCATTATCTGGCAACTGAACGGTGAAGTTCAATATGTTGTCGCGAGTTTTCGTGGTTGCTCGGAAGCTGACGTAGCGGCAGCCGTGACCAGCGCGGCGCGGAAGGCGGCGGCGGCGGGGCTGAGCTGGCGGCGTGTGTTGGCAAGCACCAGAAGCCTACGCTCGGCGACCGGATCCGCGGGGGCGAGGAACGCGATGCCGGGCGGTTCGGAATCCATGACTCGGCCGGGCAGGACCGTGGCCCCGAGGCCGCGCCGCACGAAGGCCAGAAGCGCTGTGGTATTGCGCGCCTCGAGCGTGCCGATCGAGGCGAGCTCGCTGACGACGGGATGATCGACGAGCGCGCAGAGCGGGTTTGAGATCAGTGTCTCGCGGGAAAGGCATGCCCAGCTGGGCGGCCCGTCGAGGATCGGGCTGTCACTCCGGCAAACGATGCCGAGCCGATCCGTCAGGAGCACTTCCCCGCCGACGTCTGCGCCGGGCGCGGCCGAGGCGACGCCGAGGTCGGCCTCGTCGAACTGGAGGCGGCGGTGGACCGAGGCGCTGTCGACGTCGCTGATCTCGAGCCGCACGTCGGGCCTTTCGCGGCGGAAGGCGGTGATCGCCGTGGGCAGGAGCGTGAGCGCGGCCGAGGGAACCGCGGCGATCCGCACGGTGCCCGCGGTCGAACGGGCATGACGCGCGATTGCCTCGGCAGAGCGGTCGAAAGCGTCCAATGCGCGGTCGCATTCTTCGAGCACCCGGAGGCCGAGCGGCGTCAGCCGGTTCTTGCGCTCGGTCTCGAACAGGGCCGCGCCGATATGTTCCTCGAATTGCGAAAGCATCATCGAGATCGCGGACGGCGTGCGCCCGAGCGTCTCGGCCGCGGCGGCGAGCGTGCCGTCCTGCGCGACGGTACGGAAGCACCGCATCATGTCGATCTTCACGGCCATATTCAGATTATCTGAAATAAACTTCAAGTATTCAAGATTGTTTGAAGCTTCTGTGACGCGTAGGACAGAGATGTTCGAAAAGGGGGATCGCCATGACGCAACAGACGGGTCTTTACATTGCCGGGCGCTGGCAGGCGGGCGAAAGCGAGATCGAGAACCGCAACCCCTCCGACGTCTCCGATCTGATCGGGCGCTACGCGCAGGCGAGTGCCGCGCAGCTCGACGAGGCGCTCGAGGCCGCGCGCAAGGCGCAACCGCTCTGGTGGGCGGCCGGCATCCAGAAGCGCCACGATGTCCTCATGGCGATCGGCACCGAGCTGATCGCGCGGTCGGCCGAGATCGGCGAGATGGTGGCGCGCGAGGAAGGCAAGCCGCTCGCGGAAGGCAAGGGCGAGGTCTACCGCGCCGGCCAGTTCTTCACCTATTTCGCGGCGGAAGTGCTGCGGAACCAAGGCGATCTTGCCGA
This sequence comes from Albidovulum salinarum, assembly GCF_025673475.1. Taxonomy (NCBI): domain Bacteria; kingdom Pseudomonadati; phylum Pseudomonadota; class Alphaproteobacteria; order Rhodobacterales; family Paracoccaceae; genus Albidovulum; species Albidovulum salinarum. The sequence continues at coordinate 52,524 of NZ_JAOVQO010000016.1, forward strand.
AAGCGTGCGCCCCGGCATCGAGATCGACGTGCGCCGCGAGCCGGTGGGCGTCGTCGCCATCGTCAGCCCCTGGAACTTTCCCGTCGCCACCCCGGCCTGGAAGATCGCGCCTGCGCTCGCCTTCGGCAATGCCGTCGTCTGGAAGCCCGCGAACCTGACGCCCGCCTCGGCGGTGATGCTGACCGAGGTGATCGCGAAGCAGGACATCCCGGCAGGGCTCTTCAATCTCGTCACGGGATCGGGCCGCTCGGTCGGCCAGCGGCTGGTGGAGGCGCGCGGCGTCGATGCGATCAGCTTCACCGGTTCGGTTCCGGTCGGGCGCGGCATCGCGGCTTCGGCAATGGCCAACATGACCAAGGTGCAGATGGAGATGGGGTCGAAGAACCCGATGCTCATCATGGACGACGCCGACCTCGACCTTGCCGTGGCCCATGCCGCGGGCGCGGCCTTCGGCGGTACGGGGCAGAAATGCACCGCCGCCTCGCGGCTCATCGTACATGAGAAGATCCACGACGCTTTCGTCGAGAAGCTCGTCAAGGCCGCCGAGGCCTTCAAGGTCGGCCATGCGCTCGAAGCCGGGACCCAGATCGGGCCGGTCGTCAGCGAAGGCCAGCTGAAGCAGAACCTCGACTATGTCGCCATCGGCAAGTCCGAGGGCGCCGAGCTTCTGACCGGCGGCGACCGCCTCGACCGCGCGGCCGAGGGCTACTACATGGCGCCGACGGTCTTCGCCGGTACCCGCAACGACATGCGCGTCAACCGCGAGGAGATGTTCGCGCCGATCACCTGCGTGATGAAGGCGGGCTCCTATGCCGAGGCGCTTGCCATCGCCAACGACAGCGAGTTCGGCCTGACCGCCGGGATCATGACCCGCTCGCTGTCGCGTGCCAGCCACTTCCGCGCCAACATGCGGGCGGGCTGCGTGATGGTGAACCTGCCCACCGCCGGCACCGACTATCACGTTCCCTTCGGCGGGCGCGGCGCGTCCTCCTTCGGTCCGCGAGAACAGGGCCGCTATGCGGCGGAGTTCTACACCACCGTGAAGACCGCCTACGTGGCGGCGGGCGCACCGGAATGAGCGTGCTGATCGACGGTCTGCAATACGCCAACTGGTCGGAGAAGATCTTCCGCCAGATGCGCGAGGGCGGTGTCGATGCGGTCCATGTGACCATCACCTATCACGAGAACTTCCGTGAGACGGTGCTACAGATCGAGAAGTGGAACCGCTTCTTCGAGCGGTTCCCCGATCTGATCTTCCAGGGCTTCACCGCCGCGGACGTGGCGAAGGCGCGCGAGACCGGGCGGACGGCGATCTTCTTCGGCTCGCAGAACCCCTCGATGATCGAGGACGACATCGGGCTCGTCGAGGTGCTGCATCGGCTCGGTCTGCGTTTCATGCAGCTCACCTACAACAACCAGTCGCTGCTCGCGACCGGCTGCTACGAGAAGGACGACACCGGCCTGACCCGCATGGGCCGCGAGGTCGTCGAAGAGATGAACCGGGTGGGCATGGTCGTCGACATGAGCCACTCCGCAGAACGTTCGACACTCGAAGCCATCGAGTTTTCCTCTCGGCCCATCGCCATCACTCACGCGAACCCCGCCAGCTGGCACCGGGCCCTGAGGAACAAGTCCGAGACCGTCCTGAAGGCGCTTGGGGAAAGCGGCGGGATTCTCGGATTCTCGGTCTATCCCCATCACCTGCAGGGAGGCAGCGGCTGCACGCTCGAGAGCTTCTGCTCGATGATCGCGCGCACCGCGGACGTGATGGGGATAGACCACATCGGCATCGGCACCGACCTTTGTCAGGACCAGCCGGACAGCATCGTCGAATGGATGCGGGTCGGACGCTGGACCAAGAAGATCGACTACGGCGAGGGCAGCGCTTCGGCGCCGGGCTTCCCGCCGATGCCGGGCTGGTTCCACGACAACCGCGATTTCGGCACCGTCGCCGGCGGGCTCAGGGCCGTAGGCATGTCCGAGGCCGAGGTCGCCCAGGTGATGGGCGGCAACTGGATGAGATTCTTCGGGGAAAGCTTCGGCCCGGCGACGGGCGGCTAGACACGATGGGGGAGGGCCGTCCCCAGGGGCGGCCGGGGACAGACACGCTTCAGGGAGGAAACGGATGAGCGATGTCACGGCAACCAGCGGGGCGCGGAGCGCAAGCCGCATCGACAGGCCGCTCTTTGCGGCCACGGGCGGGTTCATCCTGCTCTTCTGCGCTCTGGCGCTCTTCGATCTCGACGCGCTGTCGGCCGCCGTCGACTGGGGCTTCGCGGTTTCGGCGAAGTATTTTGGCCTCTACTGGCAACTCCTCCTGCTCGCGACCTTCGTGATCAGCCTCGTCCTCTGCGTCCTGCCGGGCGGCAAGGCGATCCTCGGCGCGCGCGCGACGCCGGAGTTCACCTATTTCCAGTGGGCCTCGATGATCATGTGCACGCTCCTTGCGGGCGGCGGCGTGTTCTGGGCCGCTGGTGAGCCGATCGCGCATTTCCTCTCGAACCCGCCGCTCTTCGGCGACCTCAGCGCCGATCCGGCGCGCCGCGCCGAGGTGGCGCTGGCACAGTCCTTCCTGCACTGGGGCTTCCTCGCCTGGGCGATCCTCGGCTCGCTGACCACGGTGATGCTGATGCATTACCACTACGACAAGGGCCTGCCGCTCGCGCCGCGGACGCTGCTCTATCCGGTCTTCGGCGACAAGGCGATCAACGGACCGATCGGGCTCATCGCCGACGCGACCTCGGTGATCGCGGTCGTCGCCGGCACGGTCGGGCCGATCGGTTTCCTCGGACTCCAGGTCTCCTACGGGCTTGGCGCGCTCTTCGGGATGCCGGACGGGCTGGCGCTGCAGATGATCATCATCGTCGCGCTCGCCGGGATCTACACGCTCTCGGCGGTCTCGGGGCTTTCGAAGGGCATCCAGCTCCTGTCGAAGATCAACGTGGTGCTGGCCGCGGCACTCCTGATCTTCATGCTGGTCGCAGGGCCGACGGGGGCGATCTTTTCGGGCTTCTTCAACGGCATGGAGACTTATCTCTCGAACTTCGTCGGCATGTCGATGTACCGCGGCGAGGCCGGCCTCTTCGGCGAGCCGGGCTGGCTCGGCTGGTGGACGGTGTTCTTCTGGGGCTGGTTCCTCGGCTACGGGCCGCTGATGGCGATCTTCGTCGCCAAGGTCAGCCGTGGCCGCTCGATCCGCCAGGTCGTGCTGATGCTGTCGATCGTGGCGCCCCTGATCACCAACTTCTGGTTCACGATCATCGGCGGCACCGGCATCACGCTCGAACTCGCGACGCCGGGCGTCATCTCTGGCCCGTTCGAGGGCTTCAACCTGCCCGCCGGGCTTCTGGCGATCACCCAGGCGATGCCGATGGGCTTCATCCTGTCGCTCCTGTTCCTCGTGCTCACGCTGATCTTCGTGGCCACGACCGGCGACTCGATGAGCTTCGTCGTCGCGACGACGATGTCGAAGGACGAAACCCCGCCCGCCACCCTGCGCGTGTTCTGGGGCCTCGCGATGGCGGTGATGGCGGTGGTGCTGATCTCGACCGGATCGGGCGGCATCGGCAAGCTGCAAAGCTTCATCGTCGTCACCGCGGTGCCGGTGTCGCTGATCCTGCTACCTTCGCTCTGGGACGCGCTCCGGATCACGCTGGCGCTGGGGCGGAAATGATATGAACGGTCCGGGCGGCACTCGCCCGGACCCCACCCAAGGGAGGAGAGAATGACCGTCACTGCGAAGGATGCCGCCGGAAATGTCGCGAGCTTTCGCCGCGACCCCGCCGAGGTGATGCGGCTCGCGCGCATGGGCAGCGCCCATCCGACACGGCTCTCGTTCCTGCGGGTTCTCCTCCGGCGCATGCGCGACGAAGGCTGGCGCTTCGACCGCCCGGTCTGGGAGATGGACGCCAAGGGCGTCGGCCGCGCCGTCTACCGCGCCATCGGGCCGGAGCGGACCTACTCGCTCGTCGCCTTCGCCCATGACCTGCCCGCGGACATGCGCTCCGACCGGGTGATCGCCACCGCCTGGGACGCGACCTTCGCGCTGTTCGACGGCACGCCCTCGACGGCCGATCTCGACCGGCTCCAGGCCAATGTGCCCCTGCAGGAAGCCGGGCGCATCGCCGAGAGCGAGCTGTCGCTCAGCCGCGCCAACCGGTCGGTCCGGCTCTTCGATCATATCGTTTCGCGGCTTGCCGAGGGCGAGCAGCCCGACGCGGCCGAGATCGACGCCGTCGGCTACCTGATGCGGACGACGGCGGTCTACGGCTCGGGCAAGTTCGGCGCGGCGGACCGCTCGGTCCTCGCCTGGCGGCCCGAGATGAAGGGACCGTTCCAGGCCGAGATGCTGTCGGTCTGGCTCACCCGCGCCTTCACCGTCGATCTCGTCGAACATCTTGCCGCCCAGAAGGGCGGCACGAAGGCGGTGCGGCTCGCGCCCGACCTGCGCCGCCGGCTCGGGGTCGGCAATTCGACCGGGCTCGGCATGGCGCCGTTCCTGATCCGTCACCCGATGCTTCTGAACAACTGGGTCGCGTCGCGCGAGGAGGCTCTGGCGCGGGTCCGCGCGCAGGAGAGCGCCGGCGCGGCCGAGGTCGCGGGCCTGCGCGCCGCGCTCGATGCGGCGCGTGCCAACCACGCTCATTGGCGCAGCGAACACCCGATCCAGATCGAGAAGCTCGCCGATCTCGGTGGCGACCTTGACCGGATCGGCGAATATCTGGAAACCTGGCCGGGCGCGGGCGCCCGCCCCTGGGACGCGCTCTGGCGCTGGGGTGCGGAGACGCTCACGCTCGAGGGCCAGGAGGCGCTGCTGGCGATGATGCTGGAGCCGCATGGCGCGCTCATCGACGGCCTTGCCGATTGCATGGACGCCGAGGAAGGCGCGATCCACCGCATCGACGGGTCGATGTCCGTCTCAGCGACGCGGGCGGCGCTGGCCGGGCATTACGGCTGGGCAATCGACACCGACTATGCCGACCGGAGCCAGATCGCGCGGTTCTGGTATGTCTCGGAGGAAAAGCTCGAACCCCGTCTCGGCGAGCGGTTCGAGGAGGACGGAGCCGAGCGCGAGCTTCCGCTCTGCATCGGCTGGCTCGCCGCCGACATGGCGCGTGCGCTTGATGGCTGGAAGGGCGAGGACAGTCTGGCGGCCTTCCTCCTTGCCCATCCCGAGCACCGCTTCATGGCGCGGCGGCTGCAGATGGCGATGCGGCACCCCTATGCCGAGGTCCGCGACAACCTGATCGCGTCCGACATGCTGCCGATCGACCTTCTGCGCTGCAAGCTCGCGTATTTTGGGGCCACCCATTTCGACCCGCGCTCGGACCGCTGGGTGCGGATCGCGCTCTGTCAGGGGATGCCTTATCCCGATGAGATGACGAAGGAAGGAGAGCGGGCATGAGCGAGATCGCGAACGATCCCACCCAGGCCGGTGTGGCGGTTCCCGAAAAGGGCGGTGCGCGGCTGACGCTGCCGGAGATCCAGAGCCTCTGCTTCAAGGCGGCGCGCGGCGCCGGCATGGAATGGGGGCTGGCCGAGGAGGCCGCCTTCGCCGCGCGCTGGCTCGCCGCGGCGGGGCTGCCGGGGCCGGAGCGGCTCGGCGCCCGTATACAGGCTGGGGTTGGCGCGGCACCGGAGATCGGCTCGGGCGTCTGGCGTGGCCGCGCCGGTGGCGCGCTTTGCCCGATCGCGGCAGGCGCGGCACTTTCCGACCGGGCCGGCGCCATCCCGCCGGAGCTGCGGCTTGAAGGTCTCGCCTGGCCGGTGCTGATCCTGCCGTTCCTGGCGCTGGTCGCGGAGGGCTGCGGCGCGTCCGTCGCGCTCACCTGGCCGGGCGGCCGGGTGACGGTCGGACCGGAAGGGCCGGGGGCGGGCGCCGATCTGGAGGCGCTGGCCGGGTTCGCCGAAGCGACGGTCGAGATCGCCGGTGCCGCGGGCGCGGCGCCGGTCGCGCGCCAGTCCGGGCGCTGGCTCTCGCATGACGACTGGGCGCTTCTCGACGGTTTCGCGCTCCGCACGACGGTGCCGGCCTCCGAGAAGTCGCGCGCGGGCGCCGGGGCAGGCAATCTCGACAACGACTGAGCGGCCCTTGCCGTCGGCGTCGGGTTGCGGTGAACTGAACCGGAACCAACCGATCCGGGAGCGCCGACTGCGCGATGCCTGACGCCGAAACCGAAATCCGGCCGGAAGACGCGGCCTATCCGCGGCTGGCCACGATGGGGCTGACGGGACTGCTGGTGAGCTTTGCCGGCCGTCTCGACGAGCGCGCGAACCGTGCGGCCGTCGCCTTTCGCTCGGCGGTCGAGGCCGAGGGCTGGGCCGATGTCGAGGAGACGGCGGCCTCGCTCGCCTCGGTCTTCTTGCGGTTCGACCCCTTCGAGACCGACCTTGCCGCGATCGAAACGCGGCTCCGGGCGCTGCTCGACAGCCGCGACTGGTATGCGGTGGGCCTGCCCACGGGACGGCGGCTCTGGCGGATCCCGACCGTCTTCGGTGGCGAGTACGGGCCGCAGCTTGCCGAGGCGGCGGCACTCGCCGGACGCACGTCCGAGGAGGCGGTCGCCGAACTGACCGCAGCGCCCGTCCGGGTGCTGACGATCGGCTTCGCGCCGGGCCTTCCCTACATGGGCACATTGCCCGCGCAGTGGGACATTCCGCGCCAGACCGGGGTCACGCCGCGCATCCCGGCAGGCGCCTTGGTCGTCGCGGTCCGCCAGCTCATCGTCTTTCCGACCGCGACGCCGACCGGCTGGCGGCATGTTGGCCAGACCGGCTTCCGCGGCTTCCGACCCGAGGCGGCGGAGCCGTTCCCGCTCCGCTCCGGCGACGAGGTCCGTTTCGTGCCCATCGCGGCCGAGGAGCTTGCCGACCTGCGGGCGGCGAATCCGGACAATGGCGGCGCGGTGGCGGAGCCGATCCCATGAGCGCGCTCCTTGTCCTTGCCGCCGGACCCGGCGTGACGGTGCAGGACCGGGGTCGGCCGGGCTGGCTCGCCCAAGGGTTGTCGCGCGGCGGCGCGGCCGATGTGCTGGCGCTTGCCGAGGGCGCAGCCTTGCTCGGCCAGACGGAGGATTGCGCCGCGGTCGAGATGGCGATGTCGGGCGGGACGTTCGAGGCGGAAGGCGACCTCATCATCGCGCTGACGGGTGCGTCGATGGCCGCGACGCTAGACGGCGTTCCCCTTGCCTGGAACGCGACGCACAGGCTGGGGCAGGGACAGCGGCTCGTGATCGGTGGCGCGAAGGCCGGGGTCTACGGCTATCTCCATGTCGCGGGCGGCATCGCGACGGCCCCGGTGATGGGCAGCCGCTCGGCGCATCTGACGGCCGGGCTTGGCGCGGCGGTCGGGTCGGGCGACCGGCTGCCGGTTGGCGAGGCGGGACCGACGCGGCCGGGCCTCGGGATCGCGGTCGCGGATCGCTTCAGCGGCGGCGCGGTAGGGGTCGTGCCCTCGGCCCAGACCGGGCTTTTCGCCCCGGCGGAGCGCGACCGCTTCGCAGCGGCGACCTTCACCCGCGATGCGCGCGGAAACCGGCAGGGGGTGCGGCTCGTCCATGACGGCGCCCCCTTCGCGGCGACCGAGGGGCAGTTGTCCATCGCCTCGGAGATCATCGTGCCGGGCGACATCCAGATGACCGGTGACGGCACGCCCTATGTACTCCTGCCCGAATGCCAGACGATGGGGGGCTATCCACGGATCGGCACCGTGGTGCCGCAGGACCTGCCCATCGTGGCGCAGGCGGCGCCGGGAACGCGGCTCCGCTTCCGCTTCGTCACCCGCGAGGAGGCTCTGGCCGACCTCCACCGGCAGGGGCGCGGCGCGGCACGCTTCAGCGGGGCGATCCGGCCGCTTCTGCGCGATCCCGGCGACATCGCCGATCTTTTGGCCTATCAACTGATCGGAGGCGTCACAGCGGGTGCCGATCTGGACGGGGAGGACGGGGCATGACGGCGACGGTCGATCTCAATTCCGACATGGGCGAGGGCTACGGGCGCTGGAGCCTCGGCGACGACGCCGCACTTCTCGACATTGTCACCTCGGCCAATATTGCCTGCGGCTTTCATGCCGGCGACCCGGACGTGATGGCGCAAACCATGCGCCTCGCGGTCGAAAAGGGCGTGGGAATCGGCGCGCATCCGGGCTTTCCCGATCTTCAGGGATTCGGCCGCCGGCGGATGCATCTGCCGGGCGAGAGCCTCGCCAACGCGATCCGCTACCAGGTCGGCGCGGCGAGCGCGATGGCGCGGGCCGCGGGCGGGCGGCTCCGGCATCTGAAGCTTCATGGGGCGCTGTCGAACATGGCCTCGGAAGACGCGGCCCTCGCGCGGCTCTGCTACGCGGCGGCCCTGGAGGTGGAGCCCGATCTCGTGATCATGGTGCTCGCCGCGACGGCGATGGAGGTGGTCGTGCGCGAGATGGGCTGTCCCTACGCGGCCGAGATCTTCGCCGACCGCGCCTACGAGGACGACGCGACCCTCGTCGACCGCGCGAAAGCGGGCGCGGTGATCCACGATCCCGCCCACGCGGCGGCGCGGATGGTCGAGATGGTCCGGGCCGGCGCGATCATCGCCGACAGCGGCAAGCGCATTCCGACCCGGATCGACACGATCTGCCTGCATGGCGATACGCCGGAGGCGGTGGCGATCGCGCGAGAGGTGCGAAGCGCGCTTGAGGGCGCCGGGATCACCGTCACGCGGTTCTGACGGCCGGGAGCGTCACTCGGCGGCGCGGGCGAGGTCCGGGTCGGCGGCGATGCGGGCGAGATACTTGCCGTACTGCGTCTTGAAGTAGGGCTTGGCGAGCGCGGTGAGCGTCTCGGCGTCGATCCAGCCGTTGAGGAAGGCGATCTCTTCCGGGCAGCCCACCTTCAGGTTCTGGCGGTCCTCGATCGTGCGGATGAACTCGGCCGCCTCCAGAAGGCTCTCGTGCGTGCCGGTGTCGAGCCAGGCGAAACCGCGACCCAAGGTCTCGACCTTGAGGCTGCCGTCGCGGTGGTAGCCGTTGAGAAGATCGGTGATCTCCAGCTCGCCGCGGGGCGAAGGCGCGATCGTCCTGGCGCGCGCGGGGGCTTCCGCGTCGAGGAAGTATATCCCGGTCACCGCGTAGGAACTCTTCGGGATCTCGGGCTTCTCGACGATCGAGAGGACGTGGCCATCACGGTCGAACTCGACGACACCGTAGCGTTCGGGATCGGAGACGCGGTAGCCGAAGACGGTGCCGCCGGAGGTCCGCTCGTCAGCGGCGCGGAGCTTGGCCGACAGCCCCTCGCCGAAGAAAACGTTGTCGCCGAGCACCATTGCCGAGGGGCTGCCGGCGAGGAAATCCTCGGCCAGGAGATAGGCCTGGGCGAGCCCGTCGGGCGAAGGCTGGACGATGTATTCGAAGCGCATCCCCCAGGCCGAGCCGTCGCCGAGAAGCGCCTGGAACTGCGGCAGGTCGCGCGGAGTGGAGATGATCGCCACCTCGCGGATATGGGCGAGCATCAGCGCCGACAAGGGATAGTAGATCATCGGCTTGTCGTAGAGGGGCAGCATCTGCTTCGACACCGCATGGGTGATCGGGTAAAGCCGCGTGCCCGATCCGCCGGCCAGAATAATGCCCTTGCGTCCGGTTTCGCTCATGATCCCGCCTCCACTTCCTTTATCACTTGCGACAATGTCTTGCGCCAATCCGGTTGCTCTATGCCATAGGTTTCGCGGATGCGCGAGCAGTCGAGTGCAGAATTCTCGGGGCGCCGTGCCGGGGTCGGATAGGCCGCGCTGGGGATGCGGTTCACGACCGGTTTGCGGGTCAGCGACGAGGCCGCGAAGATCGCCTCGGCGAAGTCGGCCCAGCTGACGGTGGGGGCGCCGGCGAAGTGAAAGATGCCGCTTTGTCCCCTGCCATCTCGGAAGGCGCCGGCAATGGCCCAGAGCGCATCCGCGATATCGGCGGCACCGGTCGGGCCGCCGCGCTGGTCGGCGACGACCGAGAGTGCTTCACGCTCCGCGCCGAGCCGCAGCATGGTCTTGACGAAGTTCTTGCCGTGGGCCGAGAACACCCAGGCGGTGCGCAGGATGACATGCGCCCCGCCAGCCGCCGCGATCCGGCGCTCGCCGTCAAGCTTGGTGGCGCCGTAAACGCCGAGCGGCGCCGTCGCATCATCCTCGCGCCAGGGACGGCTGCCCGATCCGTCGAAGACATAGTCGGTCGAGACATGGAGGAACGGCAGGCCCCGCGTCGCGCAAGCCGCCGCCATCGCGCCCGGTGCCTCCGCATTGACCGCCTCGGCGGTGTCGCGGTCGGTCTCGGCCTGGTCGACGGCGGTGTAGGCGGCGGCGTTGATGACGATGTCGGCATCGGCTGCCGCGATGGCATCGGCGCAGGCGGCGGGGTTGGTGAGGTCGGCGGCGTCGCGGCCGAGGGCGGTCAGGGTCACGCCCCCGGGCGCGCGGCGGGCAAGTTCGATGGCAAGCTGGCCGGTGGTGCCGAAGACGAGAACCTTGAATGCGGGGGCTTTCATGTCCGACGGCCTTTCAGGAAGAGCGCGATGGCCGTGCCCCAGATGCCAAGCTCCAGAAGGAAGGTCCAGTGCAGGACGAAAGACGCGACCCAGTGGCTTCGGGTCGCGGGCACGGTGACGAGTTCGACCATGCGGTCGGAGAAGGGCGCGAGCCAGAGGATGCCGCCGCCGATCGTGTCGAGCGCGAGGTGCAGGAAGATCGCGGCGAGGAAGGCGAGGGCGGCCGGAAGGTAGCGGCTGCGGCGGAGGAGCGGCAGGACGATGGCGGCGACGGCGAGCCAGAAGGCCGGGACATGAACCCAGTAGCGGTGGTGGTGGATGGCGCGGTCGTCGACGAGGTAGAAGAAGACGAGGTCGGTATCCGGCAAGACCGATGCGACGAGCGCCGCCGGCACGATGCCTGGCGCGGCTCGGGGCCAGCGTCGCGCCAGCACATAGCCGGCCGGGAGATGCGCGGTCAGCATCGGCTCAGCCGCCCGTCCCGAGCCTTTTGCCTACGCCGTCGCGGTCCTGGAGCGCGCGCCACCAGGCCTCATTGTCGAGGAACCACTGGACAGTCTTCTCGAGCCCCTCGTCGAGCGTCACCGACGGGCGCCAGCCGAGTTCCTCGCGGATCCGGGCCGGGTCGATCGCGTAACGCTGGTCGTGGCCGGGGCGGTCGGTGACGAAGGTGATCTGGTCTGCGTAGGGCTTGTTGCCGGGGCGCTTGGCGTCGAGGATCGCGCAGATCTTCGTCACCAGTTCGAGGTTCGTCGCCTCGTTCTCGCCGCCGACATTGTAGCTGCGGCCCAGTTCACCCTTCTCGACGACGAGGAGCAGCGCCTCGGCATGGTCCTCGACGTAAAGCCAGTCGCGGATGTTGTCGCCTCGCCCGTAGATCGGGATCGGCGCGCCGGAGAGCGCTTTCAGGATCACCACCGGGATGAGCTTTTCCGGGAAGTGGTAGGGGCCGTAGTTGTTCGAGCAATTGGTCAGCACCACCGGCAGACCGTAAGTCTCGTGCCAGGCGCGGACGAGGTGGTCCGATGACGCCTTCGACGCCGAATAGGGCGAGCGCGGATCGTAGGGCGTATCCTCGGTGAACTTGCCGGTCTTGCCGAGCGAGCCGAAGACCTCGTCGGTCGAGATGTGGTGGAAGCGGAAGCTCTCCGGCTTGCCCTCGGCAATCCAGTAGGCGCGGGCGGCTTCCAGCATCGTGTAGGTGCCGGTGATGTTGGTCTCGATAAAGGCCGCCGGCCCGTCGATCGAGCGGTCAACATGGCTTTCGGCGGCGAGATGCATGATTGCATCGGGCCGGTGGCGCGCGAGGATCGCGTCGACGGCCTTGCGGTCGCAGATATCGGCCTCTTCGAAGGCGTAGGCCGGGCTATCGGCCACCTCGGCCACGTTCGACAGGCTGCCGGCATAGGTCAGCTTGTCGAGATTGACGACGGAATGACCGGCGCGGACCGCATGGCGCACGACCGCGGAGCCGATGAAGCCGGCGCCGCCGGTCACGAGCAATTTCATCGTCAGGCCTCGTAGACGAAGGGAGATTGAAAGTCGCGGAAGCTCTGCGCGGCGGCGTCCTTGTCCGACAAGATCGCCGCCCTCGTGTCGAGCCCCCAATCGATGCCGAGGTCCGGGTCGTCGAAGCGCACGGCGCCGTCGCATTCCGGAGCGTAGAAGTCGGAGCACTTGTAGAGCACTTCGCAGTCCGGCTCCAGCGTCGAGAAGCCATGCAGGAAACCTGCTGGAATCAGGAGTTGACGGCCATTCTCGGCCGAAAGCTCGACCCCCACCCACTTGCCGTAGTTCGGCGATCCGCGCCGGATGTCGACCGCGATATCGAGGATCCGGCCTCGGCCGCAACGCACCAGCTTGGCCTGGGCATGAGGCGGCGACTGGAAATGAAGACCCCGCACCGTGCCTGCGTCGCGCGAAAAGGAGTGATTGTCCTGGACGAAGGGCACGTCGACTCCCCTGTCGGTAAGGACCTTGCGATTCCACACCTCCGAGAACCAGCCGCGCGCATCTCCGAAACGGCGCGGCGTGAGGATCAGCACGCCGGGCAGCGCGGTCTCTTCGATATTCATGGAAATCCAAGCCTTGTTAGTGGTCCGCGGCATCATATCCGGCCCGCTCGACCGACGAAAGGGGGGCCGTCCAGCCGGGAATCAGTCGGAGCTTCGGCACCATTTTGGCATTGAGCGGGCGTATGTGCAGGATTGTTTCCGGAAGATGGATAATACGCGAGCCTTGGAGGCGCGACGAGCAGCGCAAAAACCCAGTCGCTCGCGGCCGCGCGGTTTTCGTGCTATGGATCGGAGATAGAGGATGGCGGCGGCCCGTAACGGGTGCGCGAGGCTTTACGCCCGGGGCCGATTGTTTGCGCGATGCGTTTTTCAGCGGCCGGAGGGGCCGCTAACAAGGATAACGGTGGTCAGGCCGAAATCGGTTTCGGTCAGGTATGGTGGGTGAAATTCATTGAGATCCAGGAATCTGCGACGAGTTGCCGGTTGCCGGGGCATGCCGTTTTTTTGGGTGCTCGTTGCGACCCCGCAGAGGCGTTAGCGCGTTGTCGGGCAAGGCTTTGGAGAATGCGCTGGCGGTCTTTTCCGGCGCCGGGGCCGGATCGGGGCCGCATCCCGCCGGTCGATACATCCGGGTCTCCGCCGCGGCCGGCCGTGACCTGCCCATCCGGGAAATTTCTCGCTCCGATGGGCGCCTTGTCCTAGTCTTCGCTGAAGAGGCCGGCGTCTGGCGGGCCGTCGCCGCGCCGTCCTGCCGGTTTACCGCCGCCAGCTGCGGGAAGGAGGGTGAAAGATGAGCGCCGTCTCCAGGCGTGTTCTCGTGACCGGCGGCGCCGGGTTCATCGGCTCGCATCTGTGCGAAAGACTTCTGGACGCAGGCCACGACGTCCTCTGCGTCGACAACTATTTCACCGGGCGGCGCACAAACGTCGAACACCTGCTCGGGAATCCGCGCTTCGAGGTGATGCGTCACGACGTGACCTTCCCGCTTTATGTCGAAGTCGACGAGATCTACAACCTCGCTTGTCCGGCGAGCCCGGTCCACTATCAGCACGATCCGGTTCAGACGACCAAGACCTCCGTCCACGGCGCGATCAACATGCTCGGTCTCGCCAAGCGGCTGCGCGCCCGGATCCTCCAGGCCTCGACCTCTGAGGTCTACGGCGATCCGAGCGTGCATCCACAGCCAGAGGGCTACTGGGGCAATGTGAACCCTATCGGCCTTCGGTCCTGCTACGACGAGGGCAAGCGCTGTGCCGAGACGCTGTTCTTCGACTACCACCGCCAGCATCGGTTGCGCATCAAGGTCGCCCGGATCTTCAACACCTACGGGCCGCGGATGCATCCCAGGGACGGGCGCGTCGTGTCGAACTTCATCATGCAGGCGCTGGCGGGCGAGCCGATCACGATCTACGGCAAGGGCAGCCAGACCCGGTCGTTCTGTTTCGTGTCGGACCTCGTCGAGGCGCTGATCCGGCTGATGGAGACGCCGGACGACGTGACCGGACCGATCAACCTCGGCAATCCGGTCGAGATGTCGATTCGCGAGCTGGCCGAGACCGTGATCGAGCTTACGGGATCTCGGTCCGAGCTTGTCCACAAGCCGCTGCCGCATGACGATCCGGTGCAGCGCCGGCCCGATATCAGCCTGGCGAGGCGCACCATCGACTGGGAGCCGCAGGTTCGGCTCCGCGACGGGCTCGGCGCGACGATCACTTACTTCGCCGAACTCCGCCGGGAACTGGGGCTTGAGAAAGGAGCGGGCCAATGACGACGGTGCAGAGCAACGGGTCGGCGGTACGCCCGACAAGCATCGGTCGCGCCGTTCTTTGGATCGCGGTCGCGCTCCTCGCGTGCCTCAGCGTGCTCATGATCAATGGCAAGCCGCTGTTCTATTTCGACACCATGGGGTATGTCTCGCAGGGCCATTCTGCGCTCTTTCACATCGGCTTTCCGGGTAAGTCGCCGATACACCGCGAAGAGGTGACCGAGGTCGCGACAGGGAAGGGGCCCGACATTACCGCCGAAATAGAAGCCGACCATACTGTCGACGGATCGCGTTCGACCGTCTATTCGCTGTTTGCGGGTACCCTCGCCAGGCTCGGCGCGCTCGAGGGGCTAATCGCGCTCAATGTCGCGGCGATTTTCCTCGCGGTGTGGCTGCCGATGCGGATCGCGGTGCGGCACTGGGGGCTGCATATCCCGCTATCCCAGGCGGTGGCGCTGCCGATCATTGTGGCCTCGTTCGGCTCCCTGCCGTTCTATGCCGCCTATCTCATGCCCGACACGTTCGCGCCCGTGCTGATCCTGGCGGTTGCGACGCTCACCGTGTTCGCCCGCGTGATGCTGGTCTGGGAGATTCTGCTGGTGCTGGCGCTCGGCTCGCTGGCGACGGTGTCGCACCTGTCGCACCTTGGGCTTGCGACGCTGATGGCGCCAGCCGCCGTTCTTGTCTCGCTGATCATGTCGCGGCGCCAGTGGTGGCTCCCGCCTGCGCTGGTGCTGGTCATCGTTGGCATGGGCTATGCCGAGCAGAGCGTGCTGCGGTCGGCCGCGCGGTCGCTGTCGGAGTCCGAAGTTGTCATCAAGCCCTACATCACCGCCCGGATCATCCAGGACGGCCCGGGTATGCGCTACCTCGACGCGAACTGCCCCGACGAAGCGATCCCGACATGCGTCCTGCACGAGGCGCTCATGCACTCGGATGATCCGATGCGGCTCACGGCCTCCCATATCGTCTTTGCGCAAAGTGAAGAGCTTGGCTCTTTGCGGCGGTTGTCGCCCGAGGATCAGGCGCTTGTTTCCGACGACCAGATCGCCTTCTTCTTCCGGGTGTTCAGAAACGATCCCTTCGGGATCATCAAGGCTCTGGCCCACAACGTTTTGGCGCAGACGATTTCGGTCAGCGTCGACATGACGCTTCCGACTAAGAGCATTGTTGAGGTGAACGCGCCGGTGTCGGGGCTCCTGAGCGGGGCGTTCGAGCATGGCCGGATCACCGCGGATCCCGGCTGGCTGCGGATCGTTGCGCCATTGCACGCGGTCTTCTACGCCCTGTCGCTCGCGGTGATCCTGATCCTCATGATCGTGCCGCGCCGGGTGCCGGGAGAGGTCAAGGCGCTCACGGTCATGGTTCTCGTCGGAATCCTTGCCAACGCGATGGTTTGCGGCGGGATATCGCAGCCGGCGACGCGCTACGGGGCGCGGGTGATCTGGCTTCTGCCGCTGATGGCGACGGTCCTGATGATCTTTGCGCGCCGCGCACGGCGGTTCGATCCGGTCGGGGAGGGTCGGCTTTGAGCGGATCGGGCAGGGTGACGATCTCGGTCGTGATGCCGGCCTACAATGCCGCGCCTCTCCTTCCGCGGGTGCTCGCACCTCTCGTCGCCATGCGCGATCGAGGTGAGGTGGCTGAGGTGATCGTCGTCGACGACCGTTCGACCGACGCTACCGCCGCGGTCGCGCGCGGGGTCGGCGTGACGGTGCTGACGACCGAGGTGAACGGCGGCCCCGGCGCGGCGCGCAATCTCGCGGCCGAACACGCGGCGGGTGAAATCCTCTGGTTCGTCGACAGCGACGTCATTGCCTGGGAGGACGGTGCCGCCAAGATCGCGGCCGCCTTCGCCGATCCCGGCGTGGCGGCACTGTTCGGCTCCTACGACGCGGCGCCGGACGGATCGCACTGGTTCTCGCGCTACAAGAACCTCATGCACCGCTTCTATCACCAGAATGCGCGGCGCGAGGCGGCGACGTTCTGGGCGGGCTGCGGCGCGGTGCGCAGGGACGCGTTCCTTGCCGTGGGCGGGTTCGACATCGTGACTTACCGGGTTCCCTCGATCGAGGACATCGAACTCGGCTACCGGATCCGCCGCGCGGGCGGGCGGATCGTGCTCGACCCGACGCTGCTCGGCAAGCATCTGAAGGTGTGGACCCCGCGGAAGGCGATCCATACCGACATCTTCCGCCGTGCGCTGCCCTGGTCGCGGCTGATGATCGCGCGCGAGGGCGTCGCGGACGACCTCAACACGTCGCGCGGCGAGAAGGCGCGGGCGGCGATCGCTGGTCTCCTGCTGTTGTCGATCGTCGCGCTTGTCTTCGCGCCGTGGCTCTGGCCGGTCACGATCGCGCTCATGGTGCTCGCGGTCGCGGCGAACTGGGTCTTCGCGCGCTATCTCTATCGCAACGGCGGGCTCGCCTTCGCGGTGGCCTCGCTCGTCTATCATCAGATCTACTACGTCTATTCGGCCGCGGCCTTCGCCTGGTGCCTGTTCGAGTACCATATCCTGGGCGTGAAGGACCGGCTGCATGTGCCATGACCGCGCAGAGGGGGGGAGCGCCGGTCGAACCCGAGTGTGAAGGGGAAGAACGGAGATGGATGACACGGTGACCGGTATGGTTGGGGCCGAGGCGATCGAAAGCGATTTCGACGGCATGTCGCTGAGCGTCGTGATCCCGGCCTACAACGAGGAGGGGGCGGTGCGCGCGACGGTCGAGGATGTGCGCGACGCGATGGACCCCCTCGGCATTCCTTACGAGATCATCGTCGTCGACGACGGCTCCGAGGATCGCACGCTTGCCGAGGCGCGGGCGGCCGGCGCGATCGTCGAGGCCAACCAGGTCAACACGGGCTACGGCGCGGCCCTGAAGCGCGGCATCCGGCGGGCGCGGCACGACTATGTCGCGATCCTCGATGCCGACGGCACCTATTCCGCGCGCTACCTGCCGCCAATGCTGGCGATGTGTCGCGAACAGGACATGGTGGTGGGCGACCGCGGCGCGGCGATGAAGAACGTGCCCCTTGTGCGGCGGCCGGCGAAATGGATGCTGAACACGCTCGCCTCGTTCCTCGCCGAGCGCCGTCTCAACGACCTGAACTCGGGCCTGAGGGTATTCCGCAAGTCCGAGCTCATTCCTTTCATCCCGCTATTGCCGCAGAAGTTCTCCTTCACCACGACGATCACGCTGTGCATGTCCTGCAACGGCAAGCGGATGATCTACACGCCGATCGAATACGGGCGGCGGGTCGGCAAGTCGAAGATCCGGCCGGTGGATTTCATCAACTTCATCATTCTCGTGCTCAGGGTCATCGTGCTTTTCAACCCGTTGCGGATCTTCATCCCGCTCGGGCTCGCGCTGATGGCGCTCGGGTTCGTGAAGTTCGTCTACGACCTCTTCATTGGCAACCTCTCCGAGACCACGATCTTCGCCTTCCTCGCCGCGATCATGATCTGGTCGCTCGGGCTCATCGCGGACATGATCTCGCGGCTGCACCTGAGGCCGTGAGATGACGCGCGGCACCGGCAGAGCGTTACGGAAATGGGCGATCCGCGCCGGCGGGTCTGCCCTGGCGCTGGCGCTGATCTTCTCGCTCCTGCCGCGCGAGGCGATCTTCGAGGGCTTCGCGCGGCTCACCTGGCCGCTCTTCCTGTCGGTCTTTGCATCCTTTCTGGTCTGCCATGTCGCCGCGGCAGCGAAATGGTGGTGGCTGATGGACCGGGCGATCGGCTTTCCGGCCGCACTCCGGGCGCATTTCGGAGGGCTCGCCGCGAACCTCTGCCTGCCGGGCGCTGCGGGCGGCGATGCGGTGCGCGCGGGCCTTGCCCATGTTGCCCTGCGCGACGGGCCGCGCGTTGCGGCGGCGGCGGTGGGCGACCGGACCGTCGACCTCGTGGCGCTGGTCTGCCTCATGCTCGTCGGGCTCACGCTCATCGGCGGCGCGGGGAGCGGCGGATTTGCGATCGCGGTCGCCGGGGGCATCCTTGCCGCCGCGAGCGCCGGGCTGTTCCTCCTGCCGCCCTTGGTGCGCGCCCTCTGGCGCCGCTGGCCTCGCTTGCCGGCACGCGACCTCGCGCTGCGCACGGCCGAAGCTTTCGCGGCACTGACGCGGCGCCCCGGGGTGCTTCTCGCCGCGCTCGCCCTCTCGGTGTCGATCCAGGCGGCGCTGATCGGTCTTTCGATCCAGCTCGCGTTGGTCGTCGGTGTCAATGTGCCGGTCGCGGCCTGGTTCTTCGCCTGGCCGCTCGCCAAGATCATCGCGACGCTGCCGGTCTCGCTCGGCGGGCTCGGGGTCCGCGAGAGCTCGCTCGCCGCCCTGCTCGCCCCCTTCGGGGCCGCCGCCGCCGAGGTCGTCGCCTCGGGCCTCGCCTGGCAGGGGATTCTCTACCTGGCCGGCGCGCTGGGGGCGCTGGTACTCGCGCTCTCGGGCGGCAGCTTCCGGACGCGGCCGTCCGCGATCAAGGAGATGTCGGAATGAAGGGTGACCTGACCGAGGCAAGCGTGGCCGAGCGGCCGCGGATCACGGTCCTCGGTGCCGGTCCGGCGGGGATTGCGGCGGCCTACGCGCTGAGCCGCGACGGTGCCGAGGTCGAGGTGCTGGAGCGCGCGCCGGTCGCGGGCGGCAATTCGGCCTCGTTCCAGATCGACGGGATCTGGTGCGACTACGGCTCGCATCGGTTCCACCCGGTCGCCGATCCGAAGGTGCTGGCGGATGTGAAGCGCCTTCTCGGCGACGATCTCCTCCTGCAGCCGCGTCATGGCCGGATCCGGCTCGGCGGACGCTGGATCCACTTCCCGCTGAAACCGGCCGACGCGCTCCTGCGCCTGCCGCCGGCCTTCGCGGCCTCGCTTCTCGGCGACATGCTGCTGAAGCCCTTCCGCGGCAAGCGCGGCGGCAAGCGGAGCTTTTCCTCCGTTCTTTATGACGGGCTCGGTCCGACGATCTCGGAAAACTTCTACTTTCCCTATGTCCGCAAGCTCTGGGGGCTCGATCCCGACAAGCTCGCGGTGACGCTCGCCGAGCGGCGGGTGTCGAGCGGCTCGGTCGGCAAGATCCTCGCCAAGATGGCGAAGATGGTGCCGGGGCTCCGGGGCGAGACGACGGGGCGGTTCTACTATCCCCGCGAGGGCTTCGGGCAGATCTCGCGCGCGATGGCGGCTGCCGCCGAGGCCGAGGGCGCGGCCTTCCGCTTCGGCGCCGATATCGTGCGCATTGAGCGGACGACATCCCGCGTGACCGGCGTCGTCACCCGTGCCGAGGACGGAGAGACGCGGCACGAGGCCGACCAGGTCTTCTCGACCATCCCGCTGACCATCGCGGTCCGCCTGATGGACCCGCCCCCGCCGCCCGAGGTGACGATGGCGGCCGAGGCGATCCGCTTCCGCGGCATGATCCTCGTCTACCTCATCCTCGAGACCGACCGCTTCACCGAGTATGACGCGCACTACTTCCCCGAACTCTCGATCCCGATCAGCCGGATGTCGGAGCCGAAGAACTACAGTTCCGCGACCGGGCCGAAGGGCCGCACGATCCTTTGTGCCGAACTGCCTTGCGATCCGGGCGAACGCTGGTGGGACATGTCCGATGATGAGCTCGGGCGGCACTACTGCGACTGGCTGAAGGGCGTCGGCCTGCCGGTGAAGGTGCCGGTGATCCGCTGCGAGACGCGGCGCATCGCCCATGCCTACCCGGTCTACGACCTCGACTACCAGCGCCACTTCGAGACGGTGGACGGATGGCTGTCGTCGCTCGACGGGTTCCTGAGCTTCGGGCGGCAGGGGCTTTTCGCCCATGACAACACGCACCACGCCTTCGCGATGGCCTATGCCGCGGCCGAAAGCCTGACTGCGGCGGGTGGGCTCGACCGGGATCGCTGGGCCGGGCACCGGCACGAGTTCGAGAGCCACCGGGTCGAGGACTGACCATGCCGGAGCCCGTGATCGACATCCTGATGTACCATTCGATCTCGGATCGAAGCGGTCCGACCTGCATTCCACCCGAGGTGTTCGCCGGTCAGATGCGTGCGCTCGCCGAGTCCGGCCTGCCGGTGATCTCGCTCGACGACCTCGTCGCATCGCGGGATGCGTCGGTCAGGCTGGCGCCGCATGCGGTGATCGTGACCTTCGACGACGGTTTTCAGGATTTCGCCGATGCCGCTTGGCCGGTGATGGAGCCGCTGGGCATCCGGCCGATCGTCTACCTGCCCACCGGCCACATCGGCGGTGCCGAGGGCTGGCGCGGGGGCACCGAACCGCCGCGTCCGCTGATGGGCTGGGGCACGATCCGGGCGCTCGCCCGCGAAGGCGTCGCCTTCGGCAGCCACACGGTCACTCACGCCGATCTCGACGCGCTGACCGGTGATATGCTCGAGGCCGAGCTGAGGCGCTCACAGCAGGAAATCGCCGATCAGCTCGACCGGCCGGTTCACCATTTCGCGCCGCCCTACGGGATCGCCGGTGATCCGGTGCGTCGCCGCGTCGCCGCTTATTACCAGACCTCGGTCGGCACAAGGCTGGGCCAGGCGGATGCCGGTTCGGACCTCCACGATCTGCCGCGGCTCGAGATGTTCTACTTCACCGACCTTGGCCATTGGCGCCGCCATCTCGATGGACGGGGGGCGACCTATCTGGCCCGCCGCAAGGCGATGCGCGCGGTGCGCGGCGCGGTCATGAAGCCGTGGCAGGGGGTGTGACCTTGCGGCCGGCACACCAACAGCGGCCGGGAAAGGAGTGGTTTCCGTGACCGTCGGCGCCAAGTTCATCCGCTCCGCCGCCTGGATGACGGCCGGGAACTGGACCGAGCAGGCGATCAACTTCGCCGTCTTCGTCACTATGGCCCGGCTCCTCGGCGCAGAGGCGTTCGGGCTTCTGTCCATGGCCGCGGTGTTCATCGTGGTTTCCGAGGCGTTGGTGCGTGAGTCCGTCGCGGAGTCGCTGATCTCGACGGCCGCGCCGGAGGCGGAGGACTTCAATGCGGTATTCTGGCTGACTGGGGGCGTGGGGGTTGTACTTGCCGGCGTTCTTTACGCAGCAGCGGGGCCAATCGCGACAGTCTATGGCCACCCCGAGGTCAAGGGCTTGATCATGGCGCTCGCGCCGAGCGTCGTGCTAGTCGCCTTCAACGCGGTGCCGGTCGCGATCCTGCGGCGCGAGTTCAACTTCCGCGTCATGTCGATCCGCGCCGTCGCGGGCGTGATCGCTGGGGGCACCACCGGGGTCGCGATGGCCCTGACCGGACACGGGGTCTGGAGCTTCGTCGGCCAGTGGCTTGTGATGATCGCCACCAACGCCGCGATCGCCTGGGCGGTGGTCGATTGGCGGCCGGGCCTGCGCTTCGGCGCCGCGCACCTCCGCCGCGCCTCCGGGTTCGGTTTTCAGGTTCTCGGCCTGCGTTCGGGCGAGCTTGCAATGGTGCAGATGCCGATCCTGATCATCGGGGCGACGCTCGGGCCGCTGGCGACCGGGCTCTATTCGGTGTCATGGCGCCTGGTCGAGATCCTTTCGTTTCTGGCCTCGACGGGGTTTCGCATGGCCTCGCAGCCCGCCTTTGCCGCCGTTTCGCGGGCGCGGGGGAAGACAGGCGAGCTTCTGGTCGAGATCCTGCGGTTGACCGCACTGGTGGCGTTCCCGTTCTTCGCCGGGTTGGCCGCGCTGGCCGAGCCGATGCTGCTTCTGGTCTTCGGGCCGGAATGGCTCGGCGCGGCGCCGGTCCTGAGGGTCATGGCGGCGCTCGGCCTCTATCTCTGCGTCGCCTCGGTGCAGACCTCATTCTGCCTTGCGGCGGGCCGGGCGGGCCGGCTCACCGTCCTGACCTGGCTGGGCGTCGGCCTCAGCACGGCGCTGGTCTTCGCGGCGTCGGGCTGGGGGCTTGTCGCGATCACGGCCGGCTTCGTCCTTGCCCATTACGTCCTCTGGGTGTTCCGCTTCCGGCTCGTGGCGCGGCTTGGAAGCATCGCGGTGGCGCCGCTTCTGGGGACACTCGCCGCGCCATTCCTCGCGTCGGCGGCGATGGTCATTCCGGTCCTGCTCGTCGCCCGCTGGGCGGAGGGAGCGGGGCTCGCCGCGCTCCTTGCCGCGAGCGTCGGGGTCGGGGTGCTGACCTATGCGGTCCTCACCCTCATCTTCATGCGTGATCGGCTCCGGCTGCTGATGTCCTATGTTCGGCCGGCGGTCACGGACCCGGCACCGGACCGGGCGGAGAGGGTGGCCGGTCAATGAAGATTGAACGCCGTGTCCGATCGCTCAAGGTCGTCATGTTCACGACCTTCTACCCGCCATTCTCCTTCGGCGGCGACGCGATCGGCGTGCAGCGCATGGCGCGGGCGCTCGCCGCGCGCGGCCATGACGTGACCGTGGTGCATGACGAGGACAGCTATCGCATCCTCGGCGGCAAGCCGCAGGCCGAGGGCGCGCCGGACGGGGTGCGGCGGATCGGACTGCGCAGCCGCAACGGCTTCCTGTCAAACCTCCTGACCCAGCAGACCGGGCGGCCGCTGGTTCATGCCGCGCGGATCCGTGCGCTTCTGGCCGAGATCCGCCCCGACCTCATCTGGTACAACAACACCTCGCTGGTCGGCGGGCCGGGGATCCTGTCCTATGGCGAGGGCCTGAAGCTCTACGAGGCGCACGAGCACTGGCTGGTCTGCCCGACCCATGTCCTTTGGCGTCATGGCCGGGAGCTTTGCGACCGCCGCGAATGCCTGCGCTGCGTGCTGTCCTACCGCCGCCCGCCGCAGCTCTGGCGCTATACGGGATACCTCGACCGCCAGCTCGGCCAGGTCGACCTGATCGTCGCCAAGAGCGAGTTCAGCCGCGCCAAGCACCGCGAGTTCGGCCTTCGCCACGAGATGGAGGTGCTGCCCTACTTCCTGCCCGACCTGACCAGCCAGGTCGCCGCCCCCGCCGGCCATCCTCGGCCCTATTTCCTGTTCGTCGGGCGGCTCGAGAAGATCAAGGGTCTGCAAGACGTCTTTCCGGCGATGGAACGCTATCCCGACGCCGATTTCCTGATCCTCGGCGACGGCGACTATGCGGTGACGCTGAAACGGCTCGCACAGGGTAATCCGCGCATCCAGTTCCTCGGCCGCAAGAGCCCTGAGGAACTTGACGCCTACTACCGGGGTGCGCTGGGCCTGATCGTTCCCTCGGTCTGCTACGAGACCTTTGGCATCATCTTGATCGAGAGCTTCCGGCTCGGCACGCCGGTGATCGCCCGGCGCCTCGGCCCGTTCCCCGAGATCGTCGAGGCGGCGGGTGGCGGGGCGCTCTTCGGGACCGAGGACGAACTGATCGCGGCGATGCACGCCCTGCAGCACGAACCCGGCCGTCGTGCGGCGCAATCCCAGGCCGCGCGCCACGCGTTCGAGTCAATCTGGCGCGAGGACCGCGTACTGGCGGCCTATGGTGCGGCGCTCGCGCGGGCGGCGCATCGCAGGGGCGACCGCGCGCTCGTGCGGCAGTTCGAGGCGGGGGCGTTCGAGACCGGCGCCGCCTAGGGCGCGAGCGCCGCGATCCGGTGCGCGTTTGCCATCACCGGGAGCGTGATCGTCGTGGCCGGGATCGCGGGCAGGACCGAGGCGTCGATGACGTGCAGCCGTGAAAGGCCGTGGGGCCGGCCGAGCAAATCGGATTGTCCGGGCGCGGGCGTCCGGGCCATCGGCACCGATCCGCCAACATGAAAACTCGATCCCGGCGCGCCGGGCCGACTGGCGAAGGTCAGCGGCAGGAGCCCGGCATGGCCCATCGCGGCGCCGATCCGGCGGGCCGCCGCGCGGACGGTGCGGTCGGTATCGGCATTGGCGATCAGTCGGGCGGTGAGGCGACCGTCGGCGGCGCGGGTGAGGCCGATGCGGTGCGAATGGTCGGAGTGCAGGAAAACCTGCGCCACGATCAGCCGTCGCGCGAGCGCGGCGAAGAACGCTCGCGCGAAAGGCAGACCGTGGCCGTAATTGGCGACGAGGTCGCGGGCATAGTAGTCGTTCCAGCTATAGATCTGGGCATGGACGAGGTAGGCGGAGATCTCGGGCGCCTCGAGTTCGAGGAAGATCTGCGGCAGGGTGTGGAACGCACCTCGATCGGGCCGGGAGCGGTTCGGGAAACGCTGCAGCATGGGCAGGAAGGCATGCTGGCTGTCCTTCAGCACCAGTTCGCCCGGCTCCGGGCGCGAGGCGAGGAGGATGCGCGCGGTTTCGAGCACCCCGGCGCCAAGGAACGCTCGAGTGCCGGTGATCGTCGTGCCGTCCTCAAGGTAGAGAGCGATGCCCGCGTCGCCCTCCTCGAAGCGGGTGACGACGGCGCCAGAGCGGTAGCTGAATCGGGGATCGGCGCCGAGATCGGCGAGCGTGAGGCGGGCCGACCAGATCAGCCCATAGGGGCAGCCGTGCAGACACATCCCGCAGCGCCGGCAGGCCGCATCCACCGCCTGCCGCGCGATGCCCGCCCGCAGACCCTGGGCGGCGAACCGCTTGCGCTCGGCGGACAGGCGGGCGAGCAGCGCCTCCGCCTGCGTTGCTGGGGCGATCGGCCCGTGACCGGCCATCGGCAGGGCGGGCATCAGGGCCTCTATATCGTCCGTGCGCCCGGAAATCGGGACGAAACCGGCGACCGCCCGGTAATGCGGCGCGAGATCGTCAGCGCTGATCGGCCAATCCGCCATGTCGGCCTGCCGGTAGGGCAGCACCGCCGCGCCCCAGACGTTGGAGAACCCGCCCGCCGCCCGCGAGGCGCGAAGCCCCAGCCAGCCCGGCGCATCGGCGAAGGTCGTCGCGGCGGGCTCCATCGCGAAGTCCGAGCCGAACCGGCGCACCTGTCCGGGCGGGGCCCCGTACTGCGGCGCCATCCAGGCGGCGCGGTCCGCGGCACTCCAGCCCTCGGGGCCGGTCGCGGCCAGTGCCACCCGCCGCGCCTCGGCCGCAGGCTCGGGCGCCTTGCCGCCGTCGAGCATCACGACCGTCCGTCCGCGCGCGAGCAATGCCTTCGCTGCGGCGATCCCGGAGGGGCCCGAGCCGATGACGATGCAGCGGTCCCGGTCTTCCGGCATTCCCGATCCGCTGTCGCCGGCGCCGCGCATACCCGGGCCAGCCTATCTCCGCCCGGCCGCCGCGAAGACGGCTGCGGCGGTAAGCGAGGCAACGGCATAGGTGAACATGTGCTCGAAGAAATGCGGGAAGATGAGCACGCGCAAATCGGTGGATTGCGCCTCCTCCATCGCGCCGCCCGTCAGCGCGCCATGCGCGATGTATCCGGCCAGACCGAGCGCGGCGAGCATGATCACGCCGCCAGCGGCGATGCCCGGACCGTTCGGCCGGCCGAAGCTCGGCGTTTCGGCAAGTCGTGCGCAGACGAAAAAGCTTAGCGGGATGGTGACCAGCGCGTTCGTGGCCACTTCGCGCGCCTGATGCCCGAGATAGACCGGATCGAGCACCGATGTCGCGGCGAGCCCGGTCCCGGCGCCGAAGGCCAGGCTGAGACCGGCGAAGACCGCGCCGACGATCAGGATCACGGGCCAGGCGCTGCCTGCGGGACGTGCAGCACTGGCGGCGCGCAGGGTAAGACCGATCGCGAGCACCGACAGGAGCAGCGCGATCTGGCCGAGGAAATGGAAGTACCAGTGACTGCCGATCTCAAGTTCGGCGGTCGGGCGGGTGTGCGACTGCAACAGGTTGTCGAGGAGCGCCACGGGTCCGACCGTGACCAGCGTGCCGGCCAGGATCACGGCCGAGACCGCGACGAGGGCGCGCACCGCCCGCCGTGGCGTGAGACCGCGCCTCGGCGCGAGGCCGAGGGCCGCGGCGCCGCCGATCGCAGCCCCGAGCAGGAGGTCGAGCGGCCATTCACGCGTCGCGTGCTCGAAGTAGAACACGGTTTGCAGGAAGCTCCGCTCGCCGTCCTCGTGCACCGGAATGCCCCAAAGCGGGACTGTTCCCGAAATCGCGCAGAGCATGAGAAACGAGACGATGAGCACTGCCAGCGGGAACGCCCCGGCGAAGCGGACGATCCAGCGCCAGAGCGGAGGCGCGGGCGCGTTCGTGCTTGTCATCTCTGACATTGCATTCGTCTCCCGTCCATCAAGTGCCCGCCCCGCATTCGAGGATCACGATGTCGCCGCCCTCGATCGAGGAGGTGATTCGCGCCTGTTCGCGGCACCTCTGGATCGTCGCCTCCCAGAGGTCGGGGAAGGCGCTCCTGAGATACTGATCGAACGTGTAGGCGACATGGAACCGGCCAAGACGGCGTTCGGCCTCGGTGAAGGCGGTGGCGTCGGGCAGGGTCGGCAGGCCGAGCTTCAGATAGCTGTTCAGCGGCAGTTCGAGCGTGGTTCCGATGGTGAAGACCGCGCCTTTTTCGGACAGGGCGGCGATGGCCGCGGCCGCCGAGGTGTAGTCCTGCTTGGGCAGTTTGTAATTGCGCACCAGCGCCGGGCTCCCCGCGAGGGCGCCGGCCACGCAGATCAGCGAAAACAGCAGGAGATGCGCGCGGCCGAGCCCGAGAAGGCGCATGAGCGCGCCGCTCAGCAGCCACAGGCCCTGGACCGCGGCCAAGAGGAAGAAACCGGCCTGGAAGAAGAAGAACCGCGGGAAGATCGGGCGACCGAGAGCCGAGGACGCAAGCACCATGGCCGGGATCGTCAGCGCGATCGTGGCCGCGAGGAAAGGCTCGTGCCGCAGAAAATGAATCCCGCCCGCGAGGAGCACGAGGCAGGCCAGAGCGAAAGGCAGGGGGCCGCCGAAGGCTTGCGTCAGTTCCCTCACGGCCACCAGCACCGCCCAGCCGGGGGTGGCGACGTCCCCCGCCTTCGTTCCGGTCTGCTGGCGCGCGCCGTCGAGGAAGAAGCCCACCACATCGCCGAGCATGGGCGCGTAGAGAAGCACGGTGAGCGCCGCCGCGCCGGCGAAGGCCGCGGCGGCCGGGCCGAGCCGGCGCCAGACGGTCCCGCGATCCCCGGTCACGGCGAGGTAAACGAGCGCAGAAGCCCCGTGCACGAGGCCGAGGATCACCATCGTCAGGTGCGTGTAGGCCGCGAGCGCCAGGCAGAGCGCGTAGGCCGTATAGCTCGCCCGCACCGCCAGGCCACGCACCAGAGCGTTCCACAGCAGATGCGTACAGACCAGCGCGAAGAACAGCAGCATCGTGTAGCCGCGCGCGTTCTGCGAGAACCAGACCGGATGATAGGAAACCGCAAGAAAAAGCGCCGAAGCGATCGCGACCGGCCAGGGCGCTATCGCGCGCGCGAACAGGTAGAGCGCGGGCACCGAAAGGACGCCGAAGACGACCGCGGGAAGCCGCACCGACCAGTCCGACGTGCCGAAGGCGATCATGCAGAGCTTCGCGAGCAGCGAGTAGAACGGATGGTCGTTGTTGGACGGATAGCTCGTCACCACGTCGATCAGCGGTTGCTGGAGCGAGTATACGACGGTCGCGATCTCGTCGTACCAGAGCGGGGAATTGAGCCCGACGGCCCGCAGTCCCGCCGCGAGAAGGGTGATCAGGGCGATCGGCCAGAGCGGATCGCGCCCGAGGGAGCGGACTTGCGCCGTCATGTCAACGCTCCCCCGGCCGAGGTTGCCGGTCCCGCCGGTCCGCAGCGGTTGCGTGATCCGCGCATCGCCGCTCACGCCGCCATTTCCGAACGCTTCTCGGCCACGATGTCGGCGATGATCTCCGACAGCGGCCGGCGTGGGCGGAAGCCCGTCGCCCGCTCGAGCTTGGATACGTCGGGCAGGCGGCGGGCCATGTCCTCGAACCCGGCCGGGTAGACGGTCTCGTAGGGCACCAGCCGGATCTCGGAGGGCGAGCCGGTGGCCGCCACCACCTGCTCGGCCAGGGCGCGGATCGTCACCTCCTCGTCATTGCCGACGTTGAAGACCTCGCCCCGCGCCGCCGGGGTCGCCATCAGCCGCACCATCGCCTCGACCGCGTCGGCGACATGGCCGAAGCAGCGCGACTGCTCGCCGGTGCCGTGGACCAGGAGCGGCCGACCCTCCAGCGCGGCCTGGACGAAGTTCGGCAGCACCATGCCGTAGCGCCCGGTCTGGCGCGGGCCGGTCGTGTTGAAGAAGCGCAGGACCGTGGCCGGCAGATCCGCCTCGCGCACATAGGCGAGGGCCAGGAACTCGTCGAGCGTCTTGGCGCAGGCATAGGACCAGCGCAGGTTCTTCGTCGCGCCGATGGTCAGGTCGTCGTCCTCGCCGAAGGGGAATTTCGTGGCCTTGCCGTAGACCTCGGAGGTGGAGGCGACGAAGACGGGCTTCAGGTCCTTCAGCGCCGCCTTGAGCACCGTCTCGGTGCCGCCGACGTTGGTCAGGATCGAGCGCGAAGGCTCCTCCATGATCAGCTTCACCCCGACCGCGGCGGCGAGGTGGATGATCATGTCGGCCTCATCCGTCAGCGTCCCGACGAGCGCGGGGTCAAGGATCGTGCCCTCGTGAAAGCGAAAGCGGTTGTGGCCGGAAAGACCCGCGAGGTTCTCGGTCCGACCGGTCGAGAGGTCGTCGAGAACGGTGACGGAATGGCCTTCGGCGATCAGCCGTTCGGACAGATGCGATCCGATGAAGCCGGCGCCACCCGTGATCAAGACCTTCATGTGCCCCCGCCGGACGTCTGTCGAAACCTGACCGGAGCGTAGCATGGCACCCGCATTCGGGCCATGCCGCTGTCCGGGTTGTCATTTTCTCGAAACAGTTGGCGTCTGTCTGGTCCGATTGTGCCGGATCGTGAACGCCGCGAAGGGTAAAGCCGCCGCGGTGGCGCGGAGCAAGAGGGCGAAGGTTGGGTTCGTGATGCGAGCCAAACCGGGTGGAAATGCGGGATTGTCCTCGTATCCTAAACAGACGCGCTGGTCCAGCGACGCGGGATTGCTCTGGCGAACGCCTGTGTGCGACAGTCGACGGGTATTTTTTCGTGCCGGCCACCAGGTGATTGTTGCGGGGGGCTATGATGACAAGCGTGTTTTCGCTTTACGCTTCTTTGAACGAACTGATTGGCCAGCGCGAGGCGCGGGTCGCGATCGTGGGACTCGGCTACGTCGGACTGCCGCTAGCCCTCACCGTGTGCGAGGCGGGCTTCCCGGCCACAGGTTTCGACCTGAACGCAGACCGGGTCGCCATGATCAATGCCGGCGCGCGGACGATCTCCTATTTGCCCGAGGATCGCGTTCAGGACGCGGTGTCGCGCGGCTTCTCCGCCAGTGCCGACATGGCGAGGCTCGCCGAGGCCGACGTGATCGTGATCTGCGTGCCGTCTCCGCTGTCGCCCGCACGCGAGCCCGACCTAGGCTATGTGATCCGTGCCACGGAGACGATCGCGGAGCGGCTGCGGCCGGGGCAGCTCGTGGTGCTCGAAAGCACGGTCTGGCCCGGTGCGACGGCAACGGTGGTCAAACCTATCCTCGAACGCCGCGGTCTGAGGGCCGGCGAGGAGTTCTTCCTCGCCTTCTCGCCCGAGCGCGAGGATCCGGGGAACGCGATCTTCACGACGCGGACAATTCCGAAGATCGTCGGCGCGGATGACCTGCGGTCGCGCGATCTCGCCGACCGGTTCTACGCGCAGATCGTCGCCCGGACCGTCCCGGTAAGCTCGCTCGCCACCGCCGAGGCCGTGAAGCTCATCGAGAACAGTTTCCGAATGGTCAACATCGCCTTCGTGAACGAGATGAAGGCCGCGCTTGAGGCGATGGGCGTCGACATCTGGGAGGTGGTACAGGCGGCCGCGACGAAACCTTTTGGCTACATGCCCTTCTATCCGGGGCCCGGGATCGGCGGCGATTGCATCCCGGTCTCTCCGGCCTATCTGGCCGCGCGGGCACGCGATGTCGGCGCGGAAACGCCGCTGGTCGATCTGGCGCGGGTCAGTACCGCCGAGGCGCCCGACCTGATCGCCGGCCGGGTCGCGGGAGAACTGGCCCGCTACGGCGGCGTCGCGGTGAAGGATGCGCGGGTGCTGATCCTTGGCATCGCCTACAAGAAGGATGTCGAGGACACGCGCGAAAGCCCGGCGCTCGCCATCCTTCTCCGTCTCGAGGAGATGGGGGCCACCTGCGACTATCACGACCCCTATTTCCCGGTCATGCCGCCGACGCGGGACCATCCCTCGCTGGCGGGACGGGCCTCGGTGGCGCTGACCGCCGCGAAGTTGGCCAGCTACGATGCGGTTCTGGTGGCCACCGACCACAGCGCCGTCGACTACGCGCTCCTGGCCGCGGAGGCGCGGCTCATCCTTGACACCCGCAACGCATTCGCCGCGCGCGGCATCGGCGCGGACAAGGCGCGCATCGTCAAGATCTGACCCGGCGCGCGGAAGTGCGCACGGGGCTGGCGGAGCAGATGCTTGACCGCTTCGCGCTTCGCAAACGTGACCGGGCGATTCGGAGATAGATCAACTGAAGAAGGTTCTATTAAAAAGAAAATCAATCAAAAGGAGAGTAAAACATGAGCTCATCAAGGGCGAACAGGGCGGCATTGTTCAAAAAACCGCGACAACGATGGCAATTGAGTGGTGATGCGGGCGGGCCGGTCCCCTTTTCGGTGCGCATCGTTTTGTCGGAGTGGGATTGCAGGGTATATTGAGTTCTGCGTGTATTTGAAACGTGTGTTCTGGGGGCGGTTAATTGAGCATCCAGCAAGGGAAGAGTTGCCCCGTGGTTGTTATTGGCGCGGGGCCCGCGGGATTGACTGCGGCTTACGAATTGCAGAAACGCAGCCTCCTTCACAAGCCCAAGGTCTACGAGGCCTCGGAGATGGTCGGCGGTATTTCCCGTACGGAAACCAATAACGGGTACCGCTTCGACATCGGCGGTCATCGCTTCTTCACCAAGGTGAAGGAGGTGGAAGAGATGTGGCACGAGGTTCTGGGCGACGATTTCATCACCGTCCCGCGGCTCAGCCGGATCTACTACCGCGAGAAATTCTTCGACTATCCGCTGAAGCTGTTCAACGCGCTTCTGAACATCGGCCCCTACGAGTCGATGCGCATTCTCCTGTCCTATTTCAAGTGGCAGGTCCGGCCCTACCGCAAGGAGGAGAGCTTCGAGCAGTGGGTGATCAACCGCTTCGGCGGCCGGCTCTACATGCACTTCTTCCGCAGCTACACGCAGAAGGTCTGGGGCATCAATCCCAGAGACATCCGCGCCGATTGGGCGGCGCAGCGGATCAAGAACCTCTCGCTATTCAAGGCGGTCTGGAATGCGATCTCGGGCGCCAATGACACGACGAGCCTCATAGAGGAGTTCCAGTATCCGCGGCTTGGTCCTGGGATGATGTGGGAAAAGACCGCGAAGCTGGTCGAGGAAAAGGGCGGGGAGGTCCATCTGCGCTCCGAGGTGATCCGGGTGAACCGCACCGGCAGGCGGGTCACCTCGATCGACGTGAAGCATTGGCACGAGGACGGGCGCGAGCCGGTCATCGAACGCGTCGAGAGCGAGCACTTCGTCAACTCGATGGCGCTGCGCGACCTCATCCACGCCTTCGACCCGCCGCCGCCGCCGGAGGTGGTGGAGGCCGCGGACAAGCTCAGGTACCGCGACTTCCTGATCGTGACGCTGGTGCTCGACCATGCCGATCCGTTCCGCGACAACTGGATCTACATCCATTCGCCCAAGGTGAAGGTCGGACGGATCCAGAACTTCCGGGCCTGGTCGAAGGAGATGCTCCCCGACCAGAACACCGCCTCGATCGGCATGGAGTATTTCTGCCAGAAGGGCGACGGGCTCTGGTCGATGTCGGATGAGGACCTGCGCGAGCTCGCCTCGCAGGAACTGGAGCAACTCGGCCTGGCCAAGGCATCCGACGTGATCGGTGCCGCGATCATCCGTCAGCCGAAGGCCTATCCGGTCTATGACGGCGAATATCGCGAGGCGCTGGACGTGCTCGAGGGCTGGATCCTGTCGCTGGAGAATTTCCAGACGGTCGGGCGCAACGGATTGCATCGCTACAACAACCAGGACCATTCGATGCTGTCGGCGATGCTGGCCGCGCGCAACATCCTCGGCGAAGAACACGACGTCTGGACGGTGAACGTGGAGCGGTCCTATCACGAGGAGTTCGAGATCAGGAAACGGGCTGCCGCGACCAAGCCACGTCTTGCCGCCGAGTGAGCGGCGGTACTCGGGCGCAGTTGCTGGCCGCCGGTCCGATACCCGTGCGCGGGGCGCGTTGCCGGGCAGGAAAGAGGCTCGAACCACGGTCCGACCATGCTCAAGGGTGTACTGATCGATCTGTCTGGCGTTCTCTATTCCGGGAGCAGGGCGCTTCCCGGCGCGACCGATGCCGTTCGGCGGTTGCGCTCGGAGGGATTGGCGGTTCGGTTCCTCACCAACTCGACCCGGCGGCCGAAGCGGACGCTCGTTGACCGGCTGCGAGCATTCGGCGTCGATCTCGCGCCTGACGAACTCTTTACGCCGGCGGCGGCCGCCTGCGATTGGCTGGCGCGGCATGGACATGCGCCGCATCTGCTCATCCATCCCGACCTCGGCGAGGATTTCGCCGATACGGACACCACCGGGCCGGAAGCGGTCGTCCTCGGCGATGCCGGGCGGTTCTTCACCTACGAGGCGCTCAACACCGCGTTCCGCAAGATCGAGGCCGGCGCGCCGCTCCTTGCGCTGGCGGCGAACCGGGTGTTCCGGGATGCCGACGGCAAACTCAGCCTCGACGCCGGGGCCTTCGTCGCCGCGCTGGAGCACGCAAGCGGCAAGACGGCGCTTCTTTTCGGCAAGCCAGCGCCGGGATTCTTCGCCGCCGCCGCGGCGAGCATGGGTGCCGGGATGGCCGAGGTCGCGATGATCGGTGACGATGCCGAGGCCGACATTGCCGGTGCGCTCGATGCCGGCGCGGCCTTGGCGGTCCTGGTGCGGACCGGCAAGTATCGCGAGGGTGACGAGACCCGGTTCGCACCGAATCCGTCGATGGTCGCCGACGGGATCGGCGATGCCGTCGACGCGCTTCTCGTGTGAGATCCGGCGCGATTGGTTCGGGGCGTTGCAGGGGCTATCCGCCGCCGGTTCGGGCCTCTAACATCAATGGAGCAAAGCGCAATGGAGGGGCGATGACCGAAACCGGACCGGAGGGCGAGCTCACGCTGCGGACGCTCGCGATGCCACGAGATGTCAACGTCAACGGGGACATCTTCGGAGGCTGGGTGCTGAGTCAGATGGACATTGCGGCGGGAATCGTCGCGGGTGCCCGCGCCCGCGGCCGCGTGGCAACCGTGGCCGTGGACGCGATGAAGTTCATCCGCCCGGTAAGGGTTGGCGACGTGCTCTGCATCTATGTTCGCGTGGCCCGGATCGGCCGCACCTCGATGGGGCTGGAGATCGAGGCATGGGTCCTGCGCGACCGCCACGGCGCGCGAGAGAAGGTGACCGAAGCGCTGTTCACCTTTGTCGCGATCGACGACGACGGCAAGCCGCGGGTGGTTCCCGCGGCCGGGTGACGCGACAGGGTTCCGAATCTGCGCTTTGACCGAATCCGCGCAGGATATCGGGGCGATTCCCTCGGTTGCGGACAATGATTCCGCCGTTCCTTGTTCATTCGCGATTTGGCATCAATCCACGCGATGACGTGTGAATCGTAAATGCAACTGATGGTTGTCGTGAAAAAAACACATAAATGGCATGAAGCTGGCATACATGTGCCCTTTTGTGGACATTTCTGAGAACGACGATGAGATCATCGTAGTGATTGTGGCGGTATCTCCGGTGTTCAACCCTTCCAGCCGAGGACCAACCCAAATGACCGATCTCACCGTGAAAGCCCGTATCGGACGCGCCAACGCCCTGTCCATCCTGGCAACTGCCCGCTGTTCGGGTGCCTCTGAAACGCGGCACAGGACATGGGGGCGCCACATTTCCGTCTCCTTCGTCTCGATCCGGTCGCGGGTGTCGGGTGCCATTATCCTGACATGATTGCCGCGAGAACGGCATCGACCTGCGGAAAAGGGCGCGTGGAGACTCGCGCCCCTTCTGTGTCGCACGCGGTCTTTCCGGCGATGGGACCGGAGTTGCGGTCACGCTGAATCCGCTTGACGCAGATCAAAGACACGACATTATTCGTAGTGAAAAAAGTTTCATAAGCGTGACCTTTGCGGAGATTCCCATGACCAAGAACATCCTGTGTGCGACGGACGGGACCGATCATTCCGAAGCCGCCGTGATCGTTGCCGCCGAACTGGCCCAAAAGTACGGAGCCGAGCTGACCATCTGCACCGTCAACGTCGCGCATGGCGGCTCGCGCGGGCCGCTCATCACCCATTGGACCGAGGCCGAGGTCGCGAAGATCCTCGACGGGGCGGCGGCAGTCGCTGCGGCATACGGTGTCGAGGGGGTGAAGCGGGTCGACCTGATCAGCCGTGAAGCGCCGGCGGGGATCGTCTCCTACGCGGAGCAGAACGGTATCGACCACATCGTGATGGGAACCGGCGACAAGCGGGGGATCTCGCGGCTCGTGCTCGGCTCAGTCGCAGCCGAGGTCTCGGGGCGGGCGCATTGCTCAGTCACCGTGGCCCGATAGACGGGCGTCCCGTTTCGGCGCGGGCAACCGGATTGCCGGCCGGGCCACGCCTTCTATCTCACATGTAAGCGCCCGGCTCTGACGCGCCCTCGGCATCGACCGGATGAGCGGGCGGGCTCTTGCTGCGCCTCTCCATCGGGCGTGACAGCCCCGCCTTCCGCTTTCTTGGCGGCGCGCGAGCCGATACCGCCCGGTCGTCTGCCTGTCTTGTTCCGGAAAAGAAAAAGCGCCCCGAGAGGGCGCCTTGTCTGCGTCTGGACTTCCAGAACCGATTTGGAGCGGGCGATGAGATTCGAACTCACGACCCTAACCTTGGCAAGGTTATGCTCTACCCCTGAGCTACGCCCGCATCCTTTCGGTGGGAGCGATGTATTAATTCTACGGGGCGGCTGCAAGCGAAAATCGTACGCGGCTGGAAGTTTTTTTCGGGTCGCGTAAGGGGGCGTTCCTAAACCCCGGTGGGGATCCCGCGTCGCGCGGCATCGCCGAAAATCGACGGGCCGAGCGGATGGCGGCTGGATCACATGCAATTCCGAAGAATTCTTGTCAACCTTATGAAAATATGTCGGTTTCTGATCCGTGCCACGCATGGATTTACCAGTACAGGCTGGATTCACGGGGCGATTTACCCACGCGAAGCGGCGGCGCCTGCTTGGTGTTCAGACGCCGCAATCCCGGCGGGCGCAGCGGGCTCGCTCCACGCATCACGAACCGTCCACTCCGTGCGCCGGGGGCGGCTCAAAAGCGTGAGGCGCCTGCAATGATCCTGCCGGATGTGGTCGATCTGCTCCCGTGCGGCCTGCGCTGCCGGGTTTCGAGCCAGAGCCGGGCCGTAGGCTCGGCCGGTTCAGGATTGCGACCTTTGGCTGCGAAAGCGCGGCATCGTCAGACATGCCGCGTCGCGGTCGTGCAGCAGCGCGTCGAGGATCGCGGTTTCGAGCGTCACGCCCGGTTCCGGTGCCGCCGCACATCGGGGGAACGGGTCGTCGGTTTCGGGCGGCTGACGCCGAGTTTCCCCGGCATCTCCAGGCCCGCCTGTATACTCCGACGCCATCCGGCCGGATCGGAGCAGCCGGCAGACCGAACGGGCGCGATCCTCGACCAGGGCGAGCTGACGGTCGAGACGGTCGATGCCGATCCCGCGCGGCG
Organism: Albidovulum salinarum; assembly: GCF_025673475.1. Lineage (NCBI taxonomy): Bacteria > Pseudomonadati > Pseudomonadota > Alphaproteobacteria > Rhodobacterales > Paracoccaceae > Albidovulum > Albidovulum salinarum. The sequence goes on from NZ_JAOVQO010000016.1 coordinate 88,467, forward strand.
ACCGGGCGCCGGTCTCGTCTGCCATGAGCCAGGTCAGGGAGCCGCGCAGGTTGCCCAGCGTCAGGATCACATCCTCCACCAGCAAGGTTTCGAGCTGTTCCCGAATGTCGTCCATCAATGCCTCACCCCCGAAGTCGCGGGGATGAGACTAGAGCAGCACGTATTGACGGGTTCCTAACGGGAACCCGAGCGCGATCAGGCCTCGAACTCGACCAGCAGGTCCTTCGCCTCGATCTGGCTGCCCGGATGGACATGGACCGCCTTCACCACCGCGGCGCGGTCGGCGTGGATGCCGGTTTCCATCTTCATCGCCTCGAGCGTGAGAAGGAGGTCGCCGGCATTGACCTTCTGGCCCGCCGATACCGCGACCGAGGCGACCGAACCCGGCATCGGGGCGCCGATATGGTTCGGGTTGCCCTCCGCCGCCTTCGGTTTCGCCGCGGTCTTGGCTTTCACCGCCCGGTTCGGCACGCGGATCACGCGCGGCTGGCCGTTCAGTTCGAAGAAGACCTTGGCCTCGCCTTCCTCGTTGGTCTCGCCCACCGCCTGGAGCCGGATTTCCAGCGTCTTGCCGGGGTCGATCTCGGCCGAGATCTCCTCGCCCGGCTGCATGCCGTAGAAGAAGGTGCGGGTCGGCAGGGTTCGCACCGGCCCATAAAGCCGGTGACGGCCCATATAGTCGAGGAAGACCTTCGGATACATGAGGTAGCCGTTCAGGTCCTCGTCATCGACGGCGAAGCCCAGGAGCTCCTTCGTGACAGACGCGCGGGTCGCCTCTAAGTCGACGGGCTTGAGGTGCTTGCCCGGACGCTCGGTGTTCGGTTTCTCGTCCTTCAGCACCTTGCGGATGATGCTTTCGGGGAAGCCGCCCGGCGGCTGGCCGAGATTGCCGCGCATCATGTCGACGACCGAGTCGGGGAAGGCGACGTCGGTGGTCGCATCTTCCACCTGCTCGCGGGTGAGATTCTGCGCCACCATCATCAGCGCCATGTCGCCCACGACCTTGGAGGACGGCGTTACCTTGACGATGTCGCCGAACATCCGGTTGGCGTCGGCATAGGCCTGCGCCACCTCGTGCCAGCGCTCCTCGAGACCGAGCGAGCGGGCCTGCGCCTTGAGGTTGGTGAACTGGCCGCCCGGCATCTCGTGCAGATAGACTTCGGAGGCCGGCGCCTCGAGCCCCGACTCGAAGGCGGCATACTGGTGGCGCACGCCCTCCCAGTAGTTCGAGATCTGGCGGATCGCGCCGATATCGAGCCCGGTATCGCGCTCGGTATGGGCGAGCGCCTCCACGATCGAGCCGAGGCAGGGCTGCGAGGTGCCGCCCGAGAACGCGTCCATCGCGGCGTCGACCGCCGAGACGCCGGCATCGGCGGCGGCAAGGATCGTCGCCCCGGCGATGCCGCTCGTGTCATGGGTGTGGAAGTGGATCGGCAGGCCGACCTCGTCCTTCAGCGCCGTGAAGAGCACCCGCGCCGAGGCGGGCTTCAGGAGCCCCGCCATGTCCTTGAGGCCAAGGACATGGGCACCGGCGGCCTTCAGCTCCTTGCCCATCGCGACGTAGTACTTCAGGTCGTACTTCGCGCGGTCCGGGTTCAGGATGTCGCCGGTGTAGCAGATCGTGCCCTCGCAGATCTTGTTGTTCTCGACCACTGCGTCCATCGCGACGCGCATGTTCTCGACCCAGTTGAGGCTGTCGAAGACGCGGAAGACGTCGATCCCGGTCTTGGCGGCCTGGCGGACGAATTCCTGCACCACGTTGTCGGGGTAGTTGGTGTAGCCGACTCCGTTCGAGGCGCGCAGCAGCATCTGCGTCATCAGGTTCGGCATCGCCTTCCGGAGGTCACGGAGCCGCTGCCACGGGCATTCCTGCAAGAAGCGGTAGGCCACGTCGAAGGTGGCGCCGCCCCAGCATTCGACAGAGAAGAGCTCGGGCAGGTTCGCGGCATAGGCGGGTGCGACCTTGATCATGTCGATCGAGCGCATCCGGGTCGCCAGAAGCGACTGGTGCCCGTCGCGCATCGTGGTGTCGGTGAGCAGGAGCTTCTTCTGCGCCGCCATCCAGTCGGCCACTGCCTGCGGGCCCTTCTCCTCCAGGAGGTTGCGGGTGCCGGCGGCCGGGGCCGCCCGGAGCGCAGGCGGCTTCGGCGCGCGCACCTCGGCCGCCGGCTTCGGCCGGCCGGCGGTCTCGGGGTGCCCGTTCACGGTGATGTCGGCGATATAGGTCAGGATCTTCGTCGCTCGGTCGCGGCGCTTCTTGAAGTTGAAGAGGCCGGGCGTCGTGTCGATGAACTTCGTCGTATAGGTGTCGTTGAGGAAGGTCGGGTGCTTCAGGAGATTCTCGACGAAGGCGATGTTCGTCGAGACGCCGCGGATCCGGAACTCGCGCAGCGCGCGGTCCATCCGGGCGATCGCCTGCTCGGGTGTCGGCGCCCAGGCGGTGACCTTCACCAGAAGCGAGTCGTAGTAGCGGGTGATGACGCCGCCCGAATAGGCGGTGCCGCCGTCAAGCCGGATGCCCATGCCGGTCGCCGAGCGATAGGCGGTAATGCGGCCGTAGTCGGGGATGAAGTTATTCTGCGGATCCTCGGTCGTGACCCGGCACTGGAGCGCGTGGCCCTTAAGCTGGATGTCCTGCTGCCGCGACACGCCGGTCGCCTCGGCCAAGGTCCTGCCCTCGGCGATCTTGATCTGGGCCTGGACGATGTCGATGCCGGTCACCTCCTCGGTGACGGTGTGCTCGACCTGGACGCGGGGGTTTACCTCGATGAAGTAGAACTGGCCGGTGTCCATATCCATCAGGAACTCGACCGTGCCCGCGCATTCGTAGTTCACATGGGCGCAGATCTTGCGGCCAAGCTCGCAGATCTCGGTGCGCTGCGCCTCGGTGAGATAGGGCGCGGGCGCGCGCTCGACGACCTTCTGGTTGCGGCGCTGGACGGTGCAGTCGCGCTCGTAGAGGTGATAGATCGAGCCGTGCTGGTCGCCGAGGATCTGCACCTCGACGTGGCGCGCACGCAGGATCATCTTTTCAAGGTACCCCTCGCCGTTGCCGAAGGCGGCCTCGGCCTCGCGCCGGCCCTCACGGACCTTCTCGACGAGTTCCTCCGGCTTGGTAATCGGGCGCATGCCGCGTCCGCCGCCGCCCCAGGAGGCCTTGAGCATCAGGGGATAGCCGATCTCGGCCGCTTCCTTCTTGATCGCGTCGAAATCGTCGCCAAGAACCTCGGTCGCCGGGATGACCGGAACCCCGGCCGCGACAGCCACGCGCCGCGCGCTGGCCTTGTCGCCAAGCGCCCGCATCGTCTCGGCCTTCGGGCCGATGAAGGTGATGCCGTTTGCCGCACAGGCCTCGACGAATTCGGGATTCTCCGAGAGAAGCCCGTAGCCCGGATGGATCGCGTCCGCGCCGCATTCCTTGGCGACCCGGATGATCTCCGCGATCGACAGGTAGGCTTGGACCGGCCCCATGCCCTCGCCGATCCGGTAGGCCTCGTCCGCCTTGAAGCGGTGGAGGGAGAGTTTGTCTTCCTCGGCATAGACCGCGACCGTGCGCTTGCCGAGTTCGGTCGCCGCGCGCATGACGCGGATCGCGATTTCTCCACGGTTGGCAATTAGGATCTTGCGGAATTCGGTCATCGGTTCCCCTCCGGTGGCGCGCGCGAACAATAGGGGCGCTGCGGCGCGGCGCAATACCCCTCGCTGCCGGATCGTCAGATTCCGGTAACATTTCGTTCTCTCTATGGCCCGCGCCGAAACTATCTTATGTGATTGCGAAGCAAATAAGCCGAAAACGACTTTCATCGCCCTCGAAGACACCCGGCGAGATCGGCAAGCTGCCTTGCGCCGATCTGGCCCATGTTGGTGGCCATGTCTTGGGCCAGAATCTCCACCAGATGCGCCGGACCTGCCGCGCCGAGCGCGCCGAGCGCGTAATGCCAGGCGCGCCCCAGCATCACGAAATCCGCACCAAGCGCGAGCGCCCTGAGAATGTCGAGCCCGCCCTCGATGCCACTGTCGAAGATCACCGGCAGCGTGGTCGCGGCGCGGACCGCCGGCAGCACCTCGATCGTCGCAGGCGCGGCGTCGAACTGGCGGCCGGCGTGATTCGAGACCCAGATCGCGTCGGCGCCCTCGTCCTGAAGCCGCGCCGCGTCGTCGGCGTTGAGTACCCCCTTGACGATCAGCGGCCCCTCCCAGGCGTCGCGCAGCGCCTTCAGGTAGTCCCAGTCGGGCGAGATGCGCAGGAGATATCCGATATGCGCCGTGGAGGAGCGGACCCCGCGCTCATCGGAATAGTCTTCCATCAACCGCATCCGGGGCATTCCCAGTTGAACCGTGCCGGCTGCCCAGATCGGGCAACGTGCCACCTGCGCCAGCAGCCTCGGGGTGATTTTCGGCGGTTGCGTCAGACCGGATCGAACCTGACGTTCGCGCCGGCTCGTCACAGGCACGTCGACGGTCAGGATCAGCGCCGAATATCCCGCCGCTTTCACTCGTCTCAGGATGTCGGTGCGGGTCGCCGGGTCGCGCGGCGGGTAGAGCTGGAACCATCCGTGTTGACCGAGCGCCGAGGCGACGAATTCTGGCGTCTGGCTGGCGACCGTCGAAAGCGAATAGGGCAGCCCCGCCTTGCCCGCCGCCGCCGCGAGCAGGCGTTCGGCGTCGGGCCAGATCAGCCCGGACATGCCGACCGGGGCGATGCCGAAGGGCAGGGGGAAGTCGTGACCGAAGAGCCGCGCCGTCAGGTCCGGGTTGAACTCGCCATGCAGGATCGAGGGACGAAAGAGCACCGTGTCGAGCTCTGCCCGGTTGCGCCGCAGCGTCGCCTCGGTCCCGGTGCCGCTGTCGAGATATTCCCAGACGAAATGCGGGATCCGCCGCCGCGCGCGGGCCTTGAGGTCGGAAATCGCCGGGTAACGCTGGTGCAGGTCCATGCCGAACTACGCCGCGCCGCCCCTCCGCTTGTCCAGCGAAAGCTCTGGAACAGAGTGTGAACTCGTCTTTTATTCGCACCCCGTTGCCGCTAGATTGCGACCCATGAGCAGTTTCGACGACAGCGACGCCTTCGAGGGCGCTTCCCTCTCCGCCCGCGCCATGGCCGCGCGGCCCGCACCCTATCTCGACGGGCTGAACCCGGCGCAGCGGCAGGCGGTCGAGACGCTGGACGGTCCGGTCCTGATGCTGGCGGGCGCAGGGACGGGCAAGACCCGCGCCCTGACCGCACGGATCGCGCATCTTCTGGCGCGGGGGCAGGCCCGGACGAACGAGGTTCTGGCCGTGACCTTCACCAACAAGGCCGCGCGCGAGATGAAGGAGAGGGTCGGGCGGCTGATGGGCCAGACGGTGGAGGGGATGCCCTGGATGGGTACCTTTCACTCGATCTCGGTGAAGATCCTGCGGCGGCACGCCGAACTGGTAGGCCTCAAGTCCAACTTCACCATTCTCGACACCGATGACCAGATCCGGTTGATGAAGCAGATCATCGCCGCCGCCAATATCGACGAAAAGCGCTGGCCGGCGCGGCAATTGGCGGGGCTGATCGACAACTGGAAGAACCGCGCCTGGGGTCCGGAACAGGTTCCGTCGGCCGAGGCTTCGGCCTTCAACAATGTCGGCACCGAGCTTTACGCCGCCTATCAGGCGCGGCTTCTGACGCTGAATGCCTGCGATTTCGGCGACCTGCTGTTGCATGTCGTCACGATCTTCCAGAATCACCCGGATGTGCTGGAGCAGTATCAGCGCTGGTTCCGCTACATCCTGGTCGACGAATATCAGGACACCAACGTCGCCCAGTACCTCTGGCTGCGCCTGCTGGCCGCCAAGCACAAGAACATCTGCTGCGTCGGCGACGACGACCAGTCGATCTACGGCTGGCGCGGCGCCGAGGTCGGCAACATCCTGCGCTTCGAGAAGGATTTCCCGGGCGCGCAGGTGATCCGGCTGGAACAGAATTACCGCTCGACCGAGCATATCCTTGCCGCCGCCTCGGGGTTGATTTCGGCCAATGCCGGGCGTCTCGGCAAGACGCTCTGGACCGAGGCCGAGGGCGGCGAGAAGGTGCGGCTCATCGGCCATTGGGACGGCGAGGAAGAGGCGCGCTGGATCGGCGAGGAGGCGGAAGCCATCCAGCGCGGCACGCGCGGCATGGAGCCGCACAGCCTGGACGATCAGGCCATCCTCGTCCGCGCCTCCCACCAGATGCGCGCTTTCGAGGACCGGTTCCTGACCATCGGTCTGCCTTACCGCGTGATCGGCGGCCCGCGTTTCTACGAACGGCTCGAAATCCGCGACGCCATGGCCTATTTCCGCCTCGCCGTCTCGCCTGACGATGACCTCGCCTTCGAAAGGGTGGTCAACACGCCTAAACGCGGGCTTGGTGAGAAGGCGCAGCAAACGATCCAGCGCCAGGCGCGCGAGGATGGGGTGAGCCTTCTTGAGGGCGCGCGTTATGCGGTGACTTCAGGTCAAATCGGCGGCAAGGGTGGCGCGCAACTGCGTGCATTTGTCGAGAATATCGACCGCTGGCACCAGGCAATTAGCCAACGTCCAAGACCAGCTTTCAGCAGTGCAACCGATGCGCCCTCCATCATCCCCGGAAGCGACGAAGCTTGGACTGCTCTGGAGCCCGACGATTTTGTGGATTCGGACGACGGAGCAGTCTTGGAGGATGAATCCCTTGTCAATTTGGGCGGTTACAGCCCATTGAACCATGTGCGGCTGGCCGAGACGATCCTCGACGAAGCGGGCTATACGGCTATGTGGCAGAATGACAAGACGCCCGAGGCGCCGGGGCGGCTGGAGAACCTCAAGGAACTCGTGAAGGCGCTGGAAAGCTTCGACAATCTGCAAGGCTTCCTCGAACATGTCTCGCTGATCATGGACAACGACAGCGAGGATGCCGAGGAGAAGATCACGATCATGACCCTCCATGCCGCGAAGGGCCTCGAATTCCCCGTGGTCTTCCTGCCGGGATGGGAGGACGGGCTCTTCCCTTCGCAGCGCTCGATGGACGAGAGCGGGCTCAGGGGCCTCGAGGAGGAACGCCGCCTTGCCTATGTCGGCATCACCCGTGCCGAGGAGCTCTGCACGATCTCGTTCGCCGGCAACCGCCGGGTCTACGGCCAGTGGCAAAGCCAGCTCCCCTCGCGCTTCATCGACGAACTGCCCGCGAAGCATGTCGAGGTCCTGACCCCGCCCGGCCTCTACGGCGGCGGCTATGGCGCCGCCGGAATGACGGCTGGCATCGAGGACCGCGCCGCGCGCGCCGATGTCTACAACTCGCCGGGCTGGAAACGGCTCCAGGAGCGCAGCCAGACCCGCCCCGTCAGCCAGCCGCGCGAGGCGCGCAACGTGGTGATCGACCTCGACGCCGTCTCGGCCTTCACCGAGGGCGACCGCGTCTTCCACCAGAAATTCGGTTACGGCTTCGTCGAGGGCATAGAGGGCGACAAGCTCGAGGTCGCCTTCGACAAGGCCGGCACCAAGCATGTCGTGGCGAGCTTCATCGTCTCCGCGGATGCGGCCGACGACATCCCCTTCTGAACTTCTTCATTGCCGAAATACCCCCGCCGGAGGCGGTCCCGAGCCGGAGCGCGCCAGCGCGCAGGCGAGACGAAGAAAATGGCCCCGGCACGGGGCCGCCTCGGGATCATCTTCCGAAACGAAAAAGGCGGCGCCGGAAGGGCGCCGCCAGTCGCAACCACGGTCCCGAGGGAGAGGGAGGGACCGCTGCATTCCGGTGAAGACCGGCAGCACCCAGGGAGGAGGAGGGGTGCTGCCTATCTTCACGCCAGCGGCCCGAGGGAGGGTGGGCCGCCGATCAGGGTGAAGATGCGGCGGTGGCAGGGAGGAGGAGGCCACCGCCGCATTTCACGGCGCCGGATCCAGGGAGGAGGAGGGATCCGGCGCAACTCTTTGGGCCTGTCAGGCCCGATCGGACGCGGCGACTTCAGGGAGGAGGAAAGTCGCCGCGAAGCTCCGGGGCTCGGGGAGGAGGAGAGAGCCCGGGAAGCGAAACTTACTTGCCGTAGGCCGCCTCGAGCGCGATCGAGTCGATCGCCGAGCGGTGCAGGCCGAGATCGTGCAGCTCGCGGTCGGTGAGCGCGTGGAGCTCGTTCACGGTCTGGCGGTACATCTTGTAGCGCCGGTGGCTGTCGCGCAGGCCGGCGAAGAAGGCGGAGATGCGATCGGCAAGGCCGGTCTCGACGCCACGGATAACGGTTGCATGTGCCATTGTAGTGCCTCTTTCGGATCATTGGCGCCATCTGCGCCGCTGTTGGACCCTAGATGGACCTCATGCTGCGGATGCACAATCCCTGACGAAATCATTGCCGCCATGCAGCAATTGCATGGCACTTCACGGCGATTTTACCTGCCCTAGCGGCAACTTGTCCGAACCGGCCGCGCCGCCGGACTTTGGCACTTGTCCTTGCCGCCCCGGCCGTGAGATTGCTCCACGGATACGAAGGGGAACCCGATGAGCCTCAGCCGCGACACCGTCCTTGCCGCCCTCCGCCGCCTCACGCTGCCCGATGGCGGCGACCTCGTCTCGCGCGATCTGGTGCGTGCGCTCTCGATCGAGGGCGATGCCGTGCGGTTCGTGATCGAGGCTCCCGATCCCGAGATGGCGCGGCGGATGGAACCGCTGCGGCAGGCTGCCGAGGCCGCCGTGAAGGCGCTGCCCGGCGTCGGCGCGGTCTCTGTTGTGATGACGGCACATGGCCCGGCGCCAAAGGCGCCGCCGAGCCTCAAGATCGGCGGCCACCCGACGCCGCAGGCCGGCCCGGCGCGGATCGCCGGCGTCGACCGCATCCTCGCGGTGGGATCCGGCAAGGGCGGCGTCGGCAAGTCGACGGTGTCGTCGAACCTCGCAGTCGCGCTCGCGCGCCAGGGCCGCCGGGTCGGGCTCCTGGACGCCGACATCTACGGACCCTCGCAGCCGCGCATGATGGGGGTCTCGAAGCGCCCCGCCTCGCCCGACGGCAGGACCATCGTTCCGCTCAAGGCCCACGGCGTCACCTTCATGTCGATCGGCCTGATGCTGAAGGAGGACGAGGCCGTGGTCTGGCGCGGCCCGATGCTGATGGGCGCGCTGCAGCAGATGCTCGGCCAAGTCGCCTGGGGCGAGCTCGACGTGCTGATCGTCGACCTGCCGCCTGGCACCGGCGACGTGCAGCTCACGCTCTGCCAGAAGTCCCATGTCACCGGCGCGCTCATCGTCTCCACCCCGCAGGACGTGGCACTTCTCGACGCCCGCCGGGCGATCGACATGTTCGGCAAGCTCAAGACGCCGATCCTCGGCCTGATCGAGAACATGTCGACCTATGTCTGCCCCAATTGCGGGCATGAGGCGCATATCTTCGGCCATGGCGGCGTCGCGGCCGAGGCCGCGAAGCTTGGCGTCCCCTTCCTTGGCGAGATCCCCCTCAGCCTCGACGTGCGGCTCGCGGGCGACGGCGGCACGCCGATCGCTTCGGACGAGGGGCCGATCGCCGAGGCCTATGCCCGGCTCGCCCACCGGCTTGTTGCCGGCGGCATGGCCTGATCCGGGAAATCACGGGACCGGCCGAGTTCTGCCGGGATCTCATGGGAAATCGCGTTTCGGCTGGTGCCGAAAGCGAATCGTTCGCCGTGTAAAGCGACTGAATCCGCGAATTTCGACGGAATCTCGATGAGGCGTGCCGGCCGGGCCTGACCTAACGGAAGTTTCTTCGAAAAAAGCTGGGAATGCATGGGACGAGCTCAGGTTCCGATTCCATGTCGATATTTTGGGCGAATCTTATCTGAGAACCCAAAATATGCCAAAAATCAATCAAGTGATCTAATGATTGGGCCTGTCTTGAGTTGCGCCCGAATGCCAATAGTCACCTTAATGCGCAAGTTTTTTCTTGCTTCCCATGAATTCCCATGCCATCCCTATACATACCGATGAAGACGGGCTGACAGAGGGGCGGCAAGACCCCGAAGGCGAAAGTCAGGTTTCATACAGGCACCCGCTTTCATCGAACAAAGATCCGGCGCGCAAGCGAGCAGACATCCCCCCCAGGTGGCATGCGCAGCCGGACGAGCCCAGCAATGGGACCCGGAAACGGGACGAGGGCGGCGGATTGGGCAGTGGCAGCAGCCCAATCCGCCGTTGTCCGTTCAGGGCCCCGCGGGCGGATTGGCGGTGATTTCGGGGGGAGGGGACTGGTAAGGAGCGCGGGCCGTTGGCACGCAGGTTCAGAGGATCGGATACCTACAAGGTGGACGCGAAGGGCCGCGTCTCCATCCCTGCGCCGTTCCGCCGTGTCATCGAGGCCTCGGATCCCGACTGGAAGGAAGGCCTGCGCCCCAATATCGTGATCGTCTATGGTGACGCGGGTCAGGACTGGCTCGAAGTCTACACCATGAAGGCGATCGAAGAGATCGACGAACAGATCGAGGACATGCAGCGCGGCTCGCCGCAGCGGCTCTGGCTCGAGGAACTGATGCATGGCCAGTCGATCGAGGCGCAGATCGACGACGACGGCCGCCTCACCCTGCCGCAGAAGCTGCGCGAGAAGATCGGGCTCACCTCCGAGGCCTTCTTCATCTCGGCCGGCGACTATTTCAAGATCTGGAAGCCCGAGACCTATCAGGACAAGGCCGGCGCCCGCACCCGCAAGCTCGCCGCGCAGTACGACGATGACTTCGATCCCCGCAGCCTCCTTCCGACGCGGTCGAGGGGGTAGGGATGGCGGCCGCCAAGACACCGACACCCGCTTCCGCCCCCCATATCCCGGTTTTGCTGCGGCCGCTCCTTGAGGCGGTCGCGCCTGTCTCCGGCACCTGGGTCGACGGCACCTTCGGGGCGGGCGGCTACACGCGCGGTCTGCTTGAGGCCGGCGCCGACCTGGTGATCGGCATCGACCGCGACCCGAGCGTCTTTCGCATGGCCGCCGACTGGGCCGGCGCCTATGGCGGCCGTCTGAGGCTCGTCGAGGGTACGTTTTCCGATCTCGACGCGCTGGCGGGCGCGCCCGTGGACGGTGTCGTCCTCGATCTCGGCGTCTCCTCGATGCAGCTCGACCAGGCCGAGCGCGGCTTTTCCTTCCAGAAGGACGGCCCCCTCGACATGCGGATGGGCGACACCGGTCCGACGGCGGCGGACCTCGTGAACGAGGCGAGCGAGGCCGAGATCGCCGATATCCTCTTTCATTACGGCGAGGAGCGCGCCTCGCGCCGCATCGCCCGCGCCATCGTCGCCGCCCGGCCCTTCAGGACCACGCTGGACCTGGTGGCGGTGATCGAACGCTGCCTGCCGCGCGCCAAACCGGGCCAGAGCCATCCCGCCACCCGCAGCTTCCAGGCGATCCGGATCGCCGTGAACGACGAGTTCGGCCAGCTCGCCGAGGGGCTCGAGGCCGCCGAACGGGCGCTGAAGCCGGGTGGCCAGCTTGCCGTCGTGACCTTCCACTCGCTCGAGGACCGGATCGTCAAGCGCTTCTTCCAGCTCCGCTCCGGCGGCGAAGGGCAGGGCAGCCGCTATGCCCCCGCCCGTGAGCAGGTGCCGCCGGCCTTCACGCTCAAGACCCGCCGCGCGGTCGGTCCCGACGACGAGGAACTGGCCGCCAACCCCCGCGCCCGCTCGGCCAAGCTCCGGGTGGGCATCCGCACCGATGCCCCCGCCGGCCGCGCCGACCGCGCGGCGCTGGGCCTGCCGAAACCCGCGCTCGAAGGACGTCACTGATGCGCAGCCTGTTCCTGGTCATGACCGCTCTCGCCGTGATGGGGCTGGCCTTCTGGGCCTATCGCGAGAACTACCGCACCCAGGCGGAGCTTGCCGCCGTGCGCGACCTGCAACGCGAGATCGGCACTTTGAAGGAGTCGCTCGGGGTCCTGAATGCGGAATGGGCCTATCTCAACCGGCCCGACCGGCTGCGCGAACTGGCCGACATCAGCTTCCCGCGGCTCGGGCTCCTGCCGCTGGAGCCGCGCCAGTTCGGCGGGGTCGCGCAGATCGGCTATCCGGACTTCGACCTCAACGCGATCAGCGCCCCGGTCGACACGATCGCGCTCGGGGAGACCACCCCATGACCCGCATACCGCTCCGCCCGCTCGCCCGCATCCTCTCGGCCCGCGAGAAGGGCGAGAACCCCGACGCGATCGAGCGCGAGAACATCCGCCTGCGCCACGAGGCGATGCGCGACCGGGCGCGGCTTCGGGCGGAGGGGCGGCTCCTGATCCTCGGCGCGGCCTTTGTCGCGGCCTTCGTCACAGTGGGCGCCCAGATGGGGCTTCTTGCCGCGACCGAGCCGGTGGAGCCGCAGGCGACAGGGATGGGCGCGGCCATTGTCGCGCAGCGCGCCGACATCACCGACCGACAGGGCCGGATCCTCGCAACGAACCTCGTCACCCATTCGCTCTACGCCCAGCCGCCCCTGATGGTCGACCCGATCCGCGCCGCCGAGGAGCTCGCGCTGATTTTCCCCGATCTCGACGCCGCGCGGCTGAAGAAGGATTTTACCAGCAAGCGCAAGTTCCTCTGGGTAAAGAAGAAGATCTCGCCGGAGCAGATGCAGCTCGTGCACGAGATCGGCGATCCCGGCCTTCTCTTCGGTCCGCGCGAGATGCGGCTCTACCCGAACGGCGCGATCGCGGCCCATATCCTCGGCGGCGCAAGCTTCGGCCGCGAGGGCGTCCGCTCGGCAGAGGTCGTCGGCACCGCCGGCGTCGAGAAGACCTTCGACGGCTGGCTGCGCGACCCGGCCAATGGTGGCGCCCCCCTGCAGCTCTCGCTCGACCTGACGATCCAGTCGACCGTCGAGGACGTGCTTTACGGCGGCATGAAGCTGATGAACGCCAAGGGCGCGACCGCTATCCTGATGGACGTCAAGACCGGCGAGATCGTCGCGATGGCCTCTCTGCCCGATTTCGACCCGAATACCCGGCCGGCGCCCCTGACCAAGGGCGATCCCTCCGACAGCCCGCTTTTCAATCGCGCGGTGCAGGGGGTTTACGAGCTTGGCTCGACCTTCAAGATCTTCGCCGTGGCGCAGGCGCTCGACCTCGGGCTGGTGCGGCCCGAGACGATGGTCGAGACCAAGGGACCGATGTTCTGGGGCAAGTTCAAGATCCGCGATTTCCACAACTACGGGCCGCAACTGTCGGTCACCGACGTGATTGTGAAATCCTCCAACATCGGCACCGCCCATATCGCCCAGCTGATCGGCGGCGTGCGCCAGCAGGAGTTTCTGCAAAAACTCGGCATGTTCGACCCGACAACGGTCGAGCTGGTCGAGGCGCCGGGCGCCAAGCCGCTTCGCCCCGCGAAATGGCCCGAAATCACCACGCTCACCGTGTCCTATGGACACGGCGTCGCGGCGAGCCCCCTGCACCTCGCCGCCGCCTATGCCTCGCTCGCCAACGGCGGTACGCGGATCACGCCGACGCTCCTCAGGCGCGACAACGCCGAAACCGGGCCGCGGCTGATCTCCGAGGCGACCTCGACCCAGATCCGCGACATGTTGCGCCAGGTCGTGGTGCGCGGCACCGCGAGCTTCGGCGAGGTTCCGGGCTATGCCGTCGCCGGCAAGACCGGCACCGCTGACAAGCCCAAGCGGACCGGCGGCGGCTACTACAAGGACAAGGTGATCGCCACCTTCGCTTCCGTCTTCCCCGCGCATGATCCCAAGTATGTTCTCGTCGTCTCGCTCGACGAGCCGGTCGAAACCTCGGGCACCGAGCCGCGCCGCACCGCCGGCTGGACCGCCGTACCGGTCGCCGCCGAGATCATCCGCCGCGCCGCGCCGCTCCTCGGCCTCCGACCGGAGGTTGAACCTCTCGCCGATGCTGCTGTAACACTCGTGCGCAACTGAGGACGCGTATGTGGCGGGGGCTGGGCTCATGGCAGCGGAGACGAAATCGCTTGGCGAGCTGGGCCTGAGGGCACAGGGCGGGCGCGAGGCGCAGGTGACCGGCCTCTCGGTCGACAGCCGCCTCGTCAGGCCCGGCCATCTCTTTGCGGCCTTGCCCGGAACCAAGGTGCATGGCGCTGAATTCATTCAGTATGCGTTGCGGATGGAGGCGGCCGCGATCCTCACCGACCGCGAGGGCGCCGAGATCGCGAAGGCCGAGCTTGCGGCCTCCGATGCGGCTCTGATCATCGCCGAGGATCCGCGCCAGGCGCTGGCCTACACCGCAGCACTCTGGTTCGAACGCCAGCCCGAGGTGGTGGTCGCGGTGACGGGCACCTCCGGCAAGACCTCGGTCGCGACCTTCACCCGGCAGATCTGGCAGGCGCTTGGGCGGACTTCCGCCAATCTCGGCACGATGGGGATCCTTGGCGACTACACCGCGCCCCTGGCCCATACCACGCCCGAACCGATCACGCTGCACCGGGTCCTGCGTGACATGGCCGATGCCGGCGTGACCCATGCGGCGATGGAGGCCTCCTCGCACGGGCTCGACCAGGGGCGGCTTGACGGGGTGCGGCTGAGCGCGGCGGCGTTCACCAACTTCAGCCAGGACCACCTCGATTACCACGCCAATTTCGACGACTACTTCGCCGCCAAGGCCGGGCTCTTCGCGCGCGTCCTGCCGGAAGACGGCACCGCGGTGATCAATATCGACGAGCCGCGCGGGCGCGAGATGCTGGAGATCGCGCGGGGTCGCGGGCAGCGGCTGATCACCGTCGGCCGCAATCCGGCCGCCGACCTCTGCATCACCTCGCAGCGGTTCGACGCGACCGGGCAGGATCTGCGCTTCACCTACGACGCCAAGCCGCACCTCGTGCGGCTGGCGCTCATCGGCGGTTTCCAGGCCGACAACGTACTCGCCGCCGCCGGGCTCGTGATCGCGGCTGGCGAAGCGCCCGAAGCGGTCTTCGGCGCCCTTCACACGCTCGTCACCGTGCGTGGCCGGATGGAACTTGCCGCCAAGCGCGATAACGGCGCCACGGTCTTCGTCGACTATTCCCACAAGCCCGGCGCGCTCGCTTCCGCACTGCAATCCTTGCGCCCGCACGTGATGGGCCGGATCGTCGTCGTTTTCGGTGCTGGTGGCGACCGCGACCGGCTGAAGCGCCCGCTGATGGGCGAGGCCGCGGCCGAGTTCGCCGACGTGGTGATCGTCACCGACGACAACCCGCGCTCCGAGGATCCAGGCTCGATCCGCGCCGAGGTGATGCGGGGCTGCCCCGAGGCGACCGAGGTCGGCGACCGCGCCGAGGCGATCCTGCGCGGCGTCGACGCGCTGCAGCCGGGCGACGCGCTTCTGATCGCCGGCAAGGGGCACGAGACCGGGCAGATCGTCGGCCAGGATGTCTATCCGTTCGACGATGCCGAACAGGCCAGCGTCGCGGTGGCGGCACTCGACGGGAAGATCTGATGGCCGCGCTCTGGACCCACGTAAACGCCGCCACCGCCACTGGCGGCCGCGCCACCCGTCCGTTCGAGGCGACCGGGCTCTCGATCGACACCCGCAGCCTCGTGCCGGGCGACCTCTTCGTCGCGCTGAAGGACCAACGCGACGGTCACGATTTCGTCGCCGACGCGCTTCGGAAGGGCGCCGCTGCGGCGCTCGTCTCGCGCATTCCCGAAGGTTGCTCGGAGACCGACCCGTTGCTGGTGGTGCCCGACGTTTTGGACGCGCTCACGGCCCTTGGTGCGGCAGGACGGGCGCGCGCGAAGGCGAAGGTTATCGCGGTCACCGGCTCCGTCGGCAAGACCTCGACCAAGGAGATGCTGCGCGCGGTCCTCGCCGGGCAGGGCAAGGTCCATGCCGCCGAGGCGAGCTTCAACAACCATTGGGGCGTGCCGATCACGCTCGCCCGCCTGCCCGAGGACGCCGATTTCGCGGTTGTCGAAATCGGCATGAACCACCCCGGCGAGATCGCGCCACTCGCGCGGCTCGCGCGGCCGCATGTGGCGATGATCACCACCGTCGCGCCGGCCCATCTCGAGGCGTTCGAGAACATCGAGGGCATCGCCCGCGAGAAGGCGGCGATCTTTGAAGGCCTGGAGCCGGGCGGGATCGCCGTCATTCCTTCCGGGCTCTCCGTCACGCCGATCCTCGAGGCGGCGGCTGACAAGGCGGCGGCCCGCACGATCCGCTTCGGCGCTGAGGCCGGGGACGAGTACCGTTTGGCCGAGGCGACGCTCGCCGACGACACGACCATCGCCAGAGCGGTGCGCGGCGACGAGCCGTTCCTCTACAAGGTCCGCACCGCGGGCCGCCATTTCGCCGTCAACGCGCTCGGTGTCGTCGCGGTCGCCGAGGCCGTCGGCGCCGATCCGGCCGTGACGGTCTGCGACATCGGCCTCTGGCAGCCGCCCGCCGGGCGCGGTCAGCGAGAGCGCATCCATCTCGACATCGTCGATGCCGAGAAGGCGTTCGACCTGATCGACGATGCCTTCAACGCCAACCCGGCGTCGATGGCGGCCGCGCTCGACGTTCTCGCCGGCACGAACCCGCGCGACGGGGTGGGGCGTATCCATGCGGGCCGCCGCATCGCCATCCTCGGCGACATGCTGGAACTTGGCCCGACCGAGGCCGAACTGCACGCCGCGATCGCCACGCATCCGGCGATGGCGCGGCTCCACCTCGTCCATTGCGTCGGGCCACGGATGCGGGCGCTTTGGGAATGCCTTCCGGCGGCAAAGCGCGGCGAATGGCGCGAGACGGCGCCGGAGCTGGCGGGGCGGAGCCATGTCATTGCCGATGCCGGCGACGTGATCCTCGTCAAGGGATCGAAGGGATCGAAGGTCAGCCTGGTGGTTGACGCACTCAGGAAACTCGGGCAACCGGGCGCGGGCGAAGCGCGAGGGACAGACTAGATGTTTTACTGGCTATCCAGCCTTTCGGAGGGAGGGGACATGTTCAACCTCTTCCGCTACATCACATTCCGGGCGGGTGCCGCGTTCTTCACCGCGCTCGTCTTCGGCTTCCTCTTCGGCCGACCGCTGATCAACCTCCTGCGCCGCAAGCAGAAAAAGGGTCAGCCGATCCGCGACGACGGCCCGCAAAGCCATTTCTCCAAGGCCGGCACACCGACGATGGGCGGGCTCCTGATCCTCTCGGCGATCCTCGTCTCGACGCTGCTATGGGCGCGGCTCGACAATCCCTATATCTGGATCGTGCTGTTCGTGACCTACGGCTTCGGGCTGATCGGTTTCGCCGACGACTATGCAAAGGTCACCAAGCAGAGCGTCAAGGGCGTCTCGTCGCGGTCGCGATTCCTTCTCGGCCTTGCCATCGCCGCGGTCGCGGGTCTTGCGGCCTCGCTCTTCCACCCGCCGGCGCTGACCAATCAGCTCGCCTTTCCGGTCTTCAAGAACGCGCTGCTGTATCTTGGCTATTTCTTCATTCCCTTCGCAATGATCGTCATCGTCGGCGCGGCGAACGCGGTTAACCTGACCGACGGACTCGACGGGCTCGCCGTCATGCCGGTGATGATCGCGGCCGGGACGCTCGGCGTGATCGCCTATATCGTCGGCAACTACAATTTCACCGAATATCTCGGCGTTCATTTCGTTCCCGGCACCGGCGAGATCCTGATCTTCTGCGCTGCGCTGATCGGCGGGGGCCTGGGCTTTCTGTGGTACAACGCGCCGCCGGCGGCGGTCTTCATGGGCGACACCGGATCGCTCGCGCTCGGCGGCGCGCTCGGCGCCATCGCGGTCGCCACCAAGCACGAGATCGTGCTCGCGATCGTCGGCGGCCTCTTCGTGGTCGAGGCGCTGTCGGTGATCATCCAGGTCGCCTACTTCAAGCGCACCGGGCGGCGGGTCTTCCTGATGGCGCCGATCCACCACCATTTCGAGAAGAAGGGCTGGGCCGAACCGCAGATCGTGATCCGGTTCTGGATCATCTCGCTCATTCTCGCGCTGATCGGACTGGCGACGCTGAAGGTGCGCTGAAGCCGGGGCCTCAGGCCACGGCGATCGGTGCCTGCGTGATCCGCTTTCCGCCCAAGAGCTTGCGGACAAGGACCGCACCGCCGATGACGACGGCCGCGCCGAAAAGCGGCGACTGGTGCAACGCGAGGCCGAAATCCGGAGCGCCGAAGGCCGCGACGGCGACGCCGAAGCGCGAGATAGCAACCGCCTCGATCATCGCCCGCAGCGCAGGCAGAAGGACACTGGTGACCGTCGCGGCCGTGCCCACAAAGAGCGCGTAAAGCGCACCGGTGATGATCGGCAGCGGCAGGCCGTGGATTGCGACGTCGTAGCGCAGGAAACTCACCACGCCCGCCGCGAAGGCCATTACCGTTGCAAAGAGGATCAGCCGCCGCGCCTCGCGAAACCGTTGCGCGAGCTTTGCCTTGAGAGAGGACAGATCCGGCTTTCTCATGTGACTCGGATGACATGGAAATGAAGCCGCTTTGCGGCGGGGCGGCGCCCGAATTGTGACGCGGGCGGGGCGTCGTGGCGCGGCCGGGGAGCTTGCGGGCGGCGGGGGCAAAGGGCATTGTCCGGCCCGGACGAGCCAGGGGGGACGCATGATTCCGGTCAGGGGATATGAGGGCAGGAAGGTCGCCGTGCTCGGCCTCGGCCGGTCGGGGCTTACCGCCGCGCGGGCGCTTCTTGCCGGTGGCGCGGCACCCTGCCTCTGGGATGACAGCCCCGAGGCGCGCGCCAATGCCGAGGCGGCAGGCTTCGCGCTCACCGATCTCACCCGCGCCGATGCCTGGGACGATGTGGCGACGCTTGTCGTCTCGCCGGGCATCCCGCATCTTTACCCTGAGCCCAACAAGCTCATCGCCCGCGCGATGGCGGCCGGTGTGCCCGTCGACAACGATATCGGGCTCTTCTTCCGCTCCTGGTCGACGCCCGAGTGGGACGAGATGGAGCAGACGCCGAAGGTGGTCGCGGTGACCGGCTCGAACGGCAAGTCGACGACGACGGCACTCATCCACCACATCCTCAAGGTCGCCGGGCGGCCAACCCAGATGGCCGGCAATATCGGCCGCGGTGTCCTCGATATCGACCCCGCGACGGATGGCGAGGTCGTGGTGCTGGAACTCAGCTCCTACCAGACCGAGTTGGCCCGCGCGCTGACCCCGGATGTCGCGGTCTTCACCAACCTCTCGCCCGACCATCTCGACCGCCACGGCGGCCACGGCGGCTATTTCGCCGCCAAGCGCCGGCTCTTTGCCGAGGGCGGGCCGGACCGGGCGGTGATCGGGGTGGACGAGGTCGAGGGACGTTTCCTCGCCAACCAGCTCGCGCAGGGGCCGGGCGACGACCGGGTGATCCGGATCTCGTCGGGCACCAAGCTCGAGGGGCCGGGCTGGTCGGTCTTCGCCCGCAAGGGCTTCCTCGCCGAATGGCGCAAGGGCCGCCAGGTGGCGGCGATCGACCTGCGCGAGGTCAAGGGCCTGCCGGGCGCCCACAACCACCAGAACGCCTGCGCCGCCTATGCCGCCACCCGCACGCTCGGCCTCGCCCCGAAGTTCATCGAACAGGCGCTCCGTTCCTTCGAGGGGCTGCCGCACCGAAGCCAGCTTGTCGGCGAGCGGGGCGGGGTGCGCTTCGTCAACGACAGCAAGGCGACGAACGTCGACAGCGCCGCGAAGGCGCTGCAGGCCTTCCCGAAGATCCGCTGGATTGCCGGGGGCCTCGGCAAGGACGGCGGCATTTCCGCGCTGAAACCGCATCTGGGCTCGGTCGTGAAGGCCTATCTCATCGGACATTCGGCGCGCGACTTCGCGCTCGAGCTTGGCGAAACGCCGCACGAGATCTGTGAGACGATGGACCGCGCGGTGGCCCGCGCCGCTGAGGAAGCGGAGGTGGGCGAGACCGTGCTTCTCGCGCCTGCTGCCGCCTCCTTCGACCAGTATCCGAACTTCGAGAAGCGCGGCGAGGATTTCGCGGCGCGAGTCA
This sequence comes from Albidovulum salinarum, assembly GCF_025673475.1. NCBI lineage: Bacteria > Pseudomonadati > Pseudomonadota > Alphaproteobacteria > Rhodobacterales > Paracoccaceae > Albidovulum > Albidovulum salinarum. The sequence continues at coordinate 108,314 of NZ_JAOVQO010000016.1, forward strand.
AGGCGCTGATCGGCGCCTGAGGGGGAGCCATGCATGGCCGCTGCACCTGTGGAAAGGTCCGATATCGGCTGACCGACCGGCCGCTCTTCATCCATGCCTGCCACTGCACCTGGTGCCAGCGTGAAACCGGTGGGCCGCATGCCGTCAACGCGATGATCGAGAGCGACCGGGTCGTGCTCCTGGAAGGGGCTCCGGTCGAGGTGATCACGCCGTCGAATTCCGGAAAGGGCCAGACCGTCCTGCGCTGCCCCGACTGCCATGTCGCGCTCTGGTCGCATTACGGAGGCGAGCGCCGGGTTTCCTTCGTGCGGGTCGGGACGCTGGAGGATCCCGCCGCCTGCCCGCCCGACATCCACATCTTCACCTCGACGAAGATGCCCTGGTACGCCCTTCCCGAGGGGGTACCGGCGGTGCCCGAATATTATGACTGGAAAGAGCGCTGGCCAGAAACGGCGCAGGCACGCCGGCGCGCGTTGCTGGCCCGATAGCCGGCAAGGCGGCGGCGCGCACATCGTGCCGAGACAGCCAATCTTTCCTAGCGTCCCCGCGCCATCCGCGCTAGAATCCCCGCCAGACCCGGCGAACGGGCGAGTACGAGGCAGTTAAGGCGGTATCCCATGACTGAGATGGTCTATGGCTCCATGCCCGCGCGGGCTGGGGAGCCGGTTCTTCCGCGCTGGTGGCGCACCATCGACAAATGGTCGCTCTCGGGCGTGATGATCCTGTTCGGGATCGGCCTTCTCCTCGGTCTTGCCGCCTCGGTGCCGCTCGCGGAAAAGAACGGGCTCGACCCGTTCTACTACGTCTCCCGGCAGGCGTTCTTCGGCTTCATGGCGCTCGCCGCGATGATGTTCACCTCGATGCTGTCGCCGGACGTGGTGCGGCGGCTCGGCGTGATCGGCTTCCTCGGCGCCTTGGTGGCGCTCATGCTGCTGCCGGTGTTCGGCACCGACTTCGGCAAGGGCGCGGTGCGCTGGTATTCGCTCGGCTTTGCGAGCTTCCAGCCGTCCGAGTTTCTCAAGCCCGGCTTCGTGATCATGGCCGCCTGGCTGATGGCGGCGGCGCAGGAGATCAACGGCCCGCCGGGGCGGTTCTATTCGTTCGTCCTGACGCTGATCATCGTGACGTTCCTCGCACTGCAGCCGGATTTCGGTCAGGCTTGCCTCGTGCTCTTCGCTTGGGGCGTGATGTATTTCGTCGCCGGCGCGTCCTTCATGCTGCTGACCGTGATCGGTGGGCTCGTCGTCGCGGGCGGCGTCGTCGCCTATGACGCGTCCGAGCATTTCGCCCGCCGCATCGACGGGTTCCTCTCGGCCGAGATCGACCCCCGGACCCAGATCGGCTATGCCACGAACGCGATCCAGGAGGGCGGCTTCTTCGGCGTCGGCGTCGGAGAGGGCACTGTGAAGTGGTCGCTGCCCGACGCCCATACCGATTTCATCATCGCAGTTGCAGCCGAGGAATACGGGCTCGTCCTCGTCCTCGTCGTTATCGCGCTTTACGCCGCGATCACGGCGCGTTCGCTCTTCCGGCTGATGCGGGAACGCGATCCCTTCATCCGGCTTGCCGGGACCGGGCTCGCCTGCGCCTTCGGAGTGCAGGCGCTGATCAACATGGGCGTTGCGGTGCGGCTCCTGCCAGCAAAGGGCATGACGCTGCCGTTCGTGAGCTACGGCGGATCGTCGGTGATCGCGAGCGGGATCGCGCTCGGCATGCTCCTCGCCTTCACCCGGTCGCGGCCGCAGGGCCGGATCGAGGACTACCTGATCAAGCGGGGCCGCTGATGCCGCCGCCCCTTCTCCTGATCGCCGCCGGTGGGACCGGCGGCCACATGTTTCCTGCCCAGGCTCTCGCCGAGGAGATGGTCGCGCGCGGCTGGCGGGTGAAGCTTTCGACCGATGCGCGCGGCGCGCGCTATGCCGGCGGTTTCCCGAAGGCGGTGACGGTCGAGGAGGTCGCCTCGGCCACCTTCGCGCGGGGCGGGGCGCTGGCGAAGCTCGCGGTGCCGTTCCGGATTGGCGCGGGCATCCTCGGGGCCTACCTCGCGCTGCGGCGTGACCGGCCGGCCGTTGTCGTCGGCTTCGGCGGCTATCCGTCGATCCCGGCGCTCGCGGCGGCGGTGCTTCTCCGGCTGCCGCGCATGGTGCACGAGCAGAACGGCGTGCTCGGCCGGGTCAACCGGATCTTCGCGGCGCGCCGCTGGGTGCGGACGGTAGCCTGCGGCACCTGGCCGACCGACGTGCCGGACGGGGTTGCGGCGGTCCACACCGGCAATCCGGCCCGCGCCGCCGTGCTGGAACGCGCCGGGGCGCCCTATATCCCGCCGGGCGACTACCCGATGAGCCTTCTCGTGATCGGCGGCAGTCAGGGCGCGCGGATCCTGTCGGATGTTGTACCGGCCGCGCTGGCGGCACTTCCCGAAGGATTGCGGGCGCACCTCCGGGTGGCGCATCAAGCCCGGCCCGAGGATGTCGAGCGGGTCGAGGCCGCCTATGCCGGGGCCGGGATCGGGGCCGAGGTCGCACCCTTCTTCGCCGACGTGCCGCGCCGGCTGTCCGAGGCGCAACTGGTGATCTCGCGCTCCGGCGCCTCGTCGGTCGCCGATATCGCGGTGATCGGCCGCCCGGCGATCCTCGTGCCCTTCGCGGCGGCGGCGGGCGACCACCAGACCGCGAACGCGCATGGCATGGTCGAGGCCGAGGCGGCGATCCTCATCCCGGAATCACGGCTTGACGCGGCCACGCTGGCAGGGCATGTCGCCGCGATCCTGGAAAACCCCGATGCCGCGAGGCGCATGGCTCACGCCGCGCTCGATTACGGCATCCCCGACGCCACCGGCCGTCTCGTCGAGATGGTCGAGGCCCTGACAGCGAAAGAGACGACATGAACGCCGCCACCAAACTGCCCGGCGAACTCGGGCCCATCCACTTCGTCGGCATCGGCGGCATCGGCATGTCGGGGATCGCCGAGGTGCTGATCACCTTGGGCTATCCGGTGCAGGGTTCCGACGCGAAGGCCTCGAAGATCACCGAGCGGCTGGAGCGGCTGGGGGCCACCTTCTTCGAGGGCCAGCGGGCCGAGAACATTGGCGAGGCGGCGGTCGTGGTGATCTCCTCGGCGATCAAGAAGGGCAACCCCGAGCTTGAGGAGGCGCGCAAGCGGGGCCTGCCGGTCGTGCGGCGGGCCGAGATGCTGGCGGAGCTGATGCGGCTCCGCTCCAACGTCGCGATCGCTGGGACACATGGCAAGACCACGACGACGACGATGGTGGCGACGCTGCTCGACAAGGGCGGCTTCGACCCCACGGTGATCAACGGTGGCATCATCCACGCCTATGGCTCGAACGCCCGCGCCGGAGCCGGCGAGTGGATGGTGGTTGAGGCCGACGAGAGCGACGGCTCCTTCAACCGCCTGCCGGCGACGATCGCCATCGTCACCAACATCGACCCCGAGCATATGGAGCACTGGGGCGACTTCGACCGGCTGCGCCAGGGCTTTTACGATTTCGTCTCGAACATCCCGTTCTACGGCGTCGCGGTCTGCTGCACCGACCATCCCGAAGTGCAGGCGCTGGTGGGCCGGGTAACCGATCGGCGCATCGTCACCTTCGGCTTCAACGCCCAGGCCGATGTGCGGGCAGTCAACCTGACCTACGAGGCAGGCGTCGCGCATTTCGACGTCGCACTTCAGGGCGAGGGTTCCGACGAGGACGGCAACCCCTCGGTCATCGAGGGCTGCACGCTGCCGATGCCGGGCGACCACAACGTCTCGAACGCGCTGGCCGCGGTCGCGGTGGCGCGCCATCTCGGCATGAAGAAGGACGAGATCCGCGACGCGCTCGCGGCCTTCGGCGGCGTCAACCGCCGCTTCACCAAGGTCGGCGAGGTGCTGGGCGGGGTGACGATCATCGACGATTACGGCCACCACCCGGTGGAGATCGCCGCGGTTCTCAAGGCCGCGCGGCAGGCCACGAAGGGCCGCGTCATCGCCGTCCATCAGCCGCACCGCTACTCGCGCCTGTCCTCGCTCTTCGACGATTTCTGCACCTGTTTCAACGAGGCTGACGTCGTCGCCATCGCCGAGGTCTATGCCGCCGGCGAGGATCCGATCCCCGGCGCGAGCCGCGACGACCTCGTGGCCGGGCTCATCGCCCACGGCCACCGCCATGCCCGCGCGATCCTCAGCGAAGAAGACCTGGAGCGGCTGGTGCGCGAACAGGCACGCCCCGGCGACATGGTGGTCTGCCTTGGCGCGGGAACGATCTCGGCCTGGGCGAACGCGCTTCCGGCGCGGCTCAAGGGCTAAGGCGGTGTGCGTGCGCCGGAACGTTTCCCGGTCCGAGGAGAGGCCATGAGCCTCGCGGTTCCACTCGCCTGCCTGTGGGTTCTGGTCGCGACCGGCGTGGCCTTCCTGCCGATGCGGTACCAGATCCTTCCGGGGCTCCTGCTGCTCGTCGCGGCGGCGACTCTGGTCGTCTGGCTGGCGGCCGACACTTCTCCCTGGATCGCGGTCGCGGCACTGGTCGCAGTCGTCTCTATGTTCCGCAAACCCTTGCGTTATCTTCTCAAAAGGATCATGGAGAGGGTGGCACCTGACGGGGAAGGGAGGGAGCCGTGAATACATCTTTGCTTCTCGCCGCCCTCTGGGCGATCGTCGCGACTGTGGTCGCGCTCATTCCGTCGCGAGACCGCCACTGGCGCGCAGCCTATGTGCTGATCACAGTCGGGATCCCAATCGTCGGCTGGGTGACCTACCAGAACGGACCCTGGGTCGGGCTGATCGTGCTCGGGGCAGGGACGTCGATCCTGCGCTGGCCGCTGATCCACCTCTGGCGCTGGCTGAGGCGCAAGACCGTGAATTGAGGCGCGCCGAAGGGCCGGGGCTTGCGGTGCGCGGCCGGGCGTTCTAGCACGGCTGCCATGACACATGACCTGCCCCCCGTGCGCGGCACGCTCACGCCGAACCGGCTCTTGGCCGACCTCACCTGGCTGCGCGTCGGCGGGCCGGCGGACTGGCTGTTCCAGCCTGCCGATGCCGCGGATCTCTCCGCCTTTCTCGCGGCACTCGATCCCGAGGTTCCGGTCTTTCCGATGGGGGTCGGCTCCAACCTCATCGTGCGCGACGGCGGTATCCGCGGCGTGGTGATCCGGCTCGGCCGTGGATTTTCCGAGATTTCGGTCGAGGACGGGCTGGTGCGGGCGGGGGCGGCCGCACTCGACGCCCATGTCGCGCGGAAGGCGGCGGAGGCGGGCATCGACCTGACCTTCCTCAGGACCATCCCCGGCGCCATCGGCGGCGCGGTCCGGATGAACGCCGGCTGCTATGGCTCCTACGTCGCCGACCATTTCGTGGAGGCGACCGCGATCCTGCGCGACGGCAGTACCACCCGGCTTTCCGCCGAGGCGATGGGTTTCGGTTACCGCCATTCGGACCTGCCCGAGGGCGCGGTGATCACCGGGGCGGTGTTCCGGGGCGCGCGCGCCGAACCCGAGGCACTCGCCGCGAAGATGGAGGAGCAGCTCGCACGTCGCGACGCGACCCAGCCGGTCAAGGACCGCTCAGCAGGCTCGACCTTCCGCAACCCGGCCGGGTTTTCCTCGACCGGGCGCGCCGATGACGTGCACGACCTCAAGGCCTGGAAGCTGATCGACGAGGCCGGGCTCCGGGGCGCGCGGCGCGGCGGCGCGCAGATGAGCGAGAAGCACCCGAACTTCCTCATCAACGCAGGCGGCGCGACGGCAGCCGATCTCGAGGGGCTGGGCGAGGAAGTCAGAAAAAGGGTTTTCCAAATCAGCGGTTTGACGTTACAGTGGGAAATCATGCGTATAGGTGACGTCCGGCCTGATACGGACGCGTGACCAACGAAGAAAGCGGAGTCCGAAAACGGACCCGGATGAGGCAGAAGTGGCGGGCAGGTCGAGCAGGGCAGCCCCCAAAGTGGCGGTACTGATGGGTGGACTTTCCGCGGAGCGGGAAGTGTCGCTCGTGAGCGGGCGCGAATGCGCCAACGCCCTGAGGGAGGCGGGATATGAGGTCGTCGAGGTCGACGCCGGCCGCGACCTTGCCGCGCGCCTTGCAGCACTCTCCCCCGATGTCTGTTTCAACGCGCTCCACGGCCGCTGGGGCGAGGATGGCCGCGTCCAGGGCATGCTCGAATGGCTCGGGCTGCGCTATACCCATTCCGGCGTGCTCGCCTCGGCGCTGGCGATGGACAAGACCCGCGCGAAGAGCGTCTTCCGCGCCGCCGGGCTGCCGGTCGTCGAAAGCCTGCTCGCCCCGAAAGCCGAGGTGATGGCGCGCCACGTCATGGCGCCCCCTTACGTCGTGAAGCCGAATGCCGAAGGCTCCTCGGTCGGGGTCTACATCGTCTCGAAGGACGCCAACACGCCGCCGCAGCTGGGCGAAGAGATGCCCGAGACCGCGATGGTCGAGACCTATGTGCCGGGGCGGGAGCTCACCGTCTCGGTTCTCGGCGACCGCGCAATGTGCGTGACCGAGATCCATACCTCGGGTTGGTACGACTACCATGCGAAATACGCGCCCGGCGGATCGAGCCACACCTGCCCGGCCGACATCCCGGCCGAGATAGCGGACGCCGCGCGCGACTACGCCCTGCGCGCACACAGCGCGCTCGGCTGCCGCGGGCTGAGCCGCAGCGACTTTCGCTGGGACGACAGCCGCGGGATCGACGGGCTCTACATTCTCGAGACGAATACCCAGCCCGGCATGACGCCGACCTCGCTTTCGCCCGAACAGGCGGCGGCCGAGGGAATGTCGTTTTCCCAACTCTGCGCCTGGATCGTGGAGGATGCCTCATGCGACCGCTGAGGGCTCCCGAAGTGCGCCACGGCGAGCACGGTCTGCGGCGGGATCCGGCACCTTCACGGCTTGCCTTCCGGATCGAACGGCTCTGGCTGACGCCGATGTTCCGGGTCGCGATGCGCGTCGGCGTGCCGGTGGCGCTCTGCGTGGTCGTCGTCGGCGGATATCTGGCCAACGAAGGCCGCCGCGCGGCGATCGGGGAGAGTTTCGCCGAGCTAAGACGCAGCATCGAGGAGCGGCCGGAATTCATGGTCACCCTGATGGCGATCGACGGCGCCTCCGAACCGGTCGCGAAGGCGATCCGGGCGATGCTGCCGGTGACGCTTCCGGTCTCGTCCTTCCGGCTCGATCTTGCGGCGTTGCGGGCGACGATCGAGCAGATCGACGCGGTCGCCTCGGCCGAACTGCATGTCCGCAAGGGCGGCGTCCTGCAGATCACCGTCGTCGAGCGCCAGCCGGCGGTGCTCTGGCGCAATGCCACCGGGCTCGAGATGCTTGACGCGACCGGGCACCGGGTGGCGACGCTTCTCGACCGTACCGCGCGGCCTGACCTGCCGGTGATCGCCGGGATGGGTGCCGACGACCGTGTCGGCGAGGCGCTGGAGATCCTGCGCGCGGCACGGCCGATCGGCGACCGGATCCGCGGCCTCGTCTGGATGGGCGAGCGGCGCTGGGACATCGTTCTGGACCGCGACCAGCGCATCCTCCTGCCGGAAGAAGCGCCGGTACCGGCCGTGCAGCGGGTGATTGCGCTCGACGAGGCCGAGGACATGTTCGGCCGTGCGCTCGTCGCCGTCGACATGCGCAACAGAAACCGCCCGACGGTCCGCCTGGCCGCGATGGGCACGGAAACCGAAAACCTCACAGGGCTCGAGACGAAGGTGACAGGGCAATGACCGATCTTTACCAGTCCCAGCGCGCGATGCGGCACATGCGCCGCGCCGCGATGCAGCGTGGTGTTGTCGCGATCCTCGACGTCGGTACGTCGAAGATCGCCTGCTTGGTCCTGCGCTTCGAAAACACCGAGGAGGCGCGCGAGGACGGGCTCGGCTCGCTCGCCGGGCAGTCGCAGTTCCGGGTGATCGGCGCGGCGACGACCCGCTCGCGCGGGGTGCGCTTCGGCGAGGTCGACGCGATGGCCGAGACCGAGCGCGCGATCCGCACCGCGGTGCAGGCGGCGCAGAAGATGGCGCAGACGCGCGTCGACCATGTCATCGCCTGTTTCTCGGGTGCCCGGCCGCGCAGCTACGGGCTCGCGGGCGAGATCGAGCTTGCCGATGGCCAGGTCAGCGAGCAGGACGTCGCGCGGGTGCTCGCCGCCTGCGACGTGCCGGATTTCGGCCAGGGCCGCGAGGTGCTGCACGCCCATCCGGTGAACTTCGCGATCGATCATCGCTCCGGCCTTCGCGATCCGCGTGGTCATGTCGGCAACCGTCTCGCCGCCGACATGCATCTGCTGACGATCGACACGAACGCCGTCCAGAACCTGCTATACTGCATCAAGCGCTGCGATCTGGAGATCGCGGGGCTGGCGTCGTCGGCCTATGTTTCGGGCCTCGCGAGTCTCGTCGAGGACGAGCAGGAACTGGGCGCGGCCTGCATCGACATGGGCGGCGGCGCGACCGGGCTCTCGATCTTCATCAAGAAGCACATGATCTTCGCCGAGAGCGTGCGGCTCGGCGGTGACCATGTTACCTCGGATATCTCCAAGGGCCTGCAGGTGCCGCTCGCGACCGCGGAACGGATCAAGACGATCCACGGCGGGGTCCATGCCACCGGCATGGACGACCGCGAGATGATCGAGATCGGTGCCGATTGCGGCGATTGGGAAAAGGACCGCCGGCAGGTGAGCCGCACCGAGCTGATCGGCATCATGCGGCCCCGCGTCGAAGAGATCCTCGAAGAGGTGCGCGCGGTGCTCGACGCCGCCGGGTTCGACCAGCTGCCGAGCCAGCAGATTGTGCTGACCGGGGGCGCGAGCCAGATTCCGGGGCTCGACATGCTGGCCGCGAAGATCCTCGGACAGAACGTGCGACTCGGCCGGCCGCTGCGGGTTCAGGGGCTGCCGCAGGCGGCGACTGGGGCGGCGTTCGCCTCGACCGTGGGGCTCTGCCTCTTCGCTGCGCATCCCCAGGACGAGTGGTGGGACTTCGAGATTCCCGCGGAGCGCTACCCGGCGCGGTCGCTGCGGCGGGCGATGAAATGGTTTAAAGACAACTGGTAACCGCAAGATCCTGAGAGGTCGGCAAAATGCCGCTCAAACCAAAATCGAGTACCCCCAGATTTTGTGGTTACTGGGCGTTTTTTTGGTGACCTCGGGGGATTCTGTGACTAAAATCGCACTAATGCGGAAAAAGCGGCCGTTCGGGCCGGGGACATGACAGGCGGATAAACAAATGGCATTGAACTTGACGATGAGCGATCGCGAAGAGCTTAAGCCGCGGATCACGGTGTTTGGCGTTGGCGGGGCCGGTGGCAACGCGGTCAACAACATGATCGTGAAGGAACTCGACGGCGTGGAGTTCGTCGTCGCGAACACCGACGCTCAGGCGCTGGCTCAGAGCCATTCCAATGCCCGTATCCAGATGGGTATCAAGGTGACCGAGGGCCTCGGTGCCGGAGCCCGTCCCTCGGTCGGCGCCGCCGCCGCCGAGGAGACGATCGAGGAGATCGTCGACCATCTCGCGGGCGCGCACATGTGCTTCATCACCGCCGGCATGGGCGGCGGAACCGGTACCGGCGCTGCGCCGATCATCGCCCAGGCCGCGCGCGAGCTTGGCGTGCTGACCGTCGGCGTCGTGACCAAGCCGTTCCAGTTCGAGGGCGCGAAGCGGATGCGCCAGGCCGACGAGGGCATCGAGGCCCTCCAGAAGGTCGTCGACACGCTGATCATCATCCCGAACCAGAACCTCTTTCGCCTCGCCAACGAGAAGACCACCTTCACCGAGGCCTTCGCGATGGCGGACGACGTGCTCTACCAGGGCGTCAAGGGAGTCACCGACCTCATGGTGCGGCCGGGCCTGATCAACCTCGACTTCGCCGACGTCCGCTCGGTGATGGACGAGATGGGCAAGGCGATGATGGGCACGGGCGAGGCCTCGGGCGAGGACCGCGCGATCCAGGCCGCCGAAAAGGCGATCGCCAACCCGCTTCTGGACGAAATCAGCCTCAAGGGCGCGAAGGGCGTCCTGATCAACATCACCGGCGGCTCGGACCTCACGCTCTTCGAACTCGACGAGGCCGCGAACCGGATCCGCGAGGAAGTCGATCCGGACGCCAACATCATCGTCGGTTCCACGCTCGACGATACGATGGAGGGCGTGATGCGGGTGTCGGTCGTCGCCACCGGCATCGACGCCTCAATGTCGCAAGCCGAAATGCCGGCGCCGCGCCGCCGCCTTGCCGAGCCGCTGCCGCAGGCGGTCGAGCCCGAGGCCGCGCCCGCGCCGCAGCCGCAGATGCAGCGTGAACCGGCCCCGGTTCGCGCTGCCCAGCCCGCGCCGGCCCCGGCCCGCGTCGCCCAGCAGCCCGCCCCCGTTCCGGCCCGTGCGCCGGAACCGGTTCGGGCCGAGGAGCGCCGCGAGGCCGTGGCCGCGCGCGACGAAGATCGCACGCTGTTCGACTCCGAGCCGGTCGAGGATGACCTGCCGCCGCCCGCCTACCGGCCGGCGGCCCAGGTCCAGAACCTGCATGTCGACGAGGATGCGCAGAGCTTCGTCGCCCCGCGCCCGCGCGCGCCCGGCACCCCCACGCCCGAGGCGCTGGCCCGGCTTCAGGCGGCCGTCGGCCGCACGCCGGGCCAGCCGCCGCGCGCCGCGCAGCCGAGCCCGGCCGCCCCGCGCGCCGTTCCGGCCCAGCAGCCGCAGCGGCAGGCAGAAAAGCCCCGCTTCGGGATCAACACGCTCCTGAACCGCATGGCGGGTCATAACGCCGAGCAGGCCGAGCGGACGACGCCGCCCCTGCGCACACGGCCTCAGGTTTCGGCCGCCTATGACGAGGAGCCGGAGGTCGATCCGGACCAGGAGCGGATCGAGATCCCTGCGTTCCTTCGGCGGCAGGCGAACTGAACGACTCACAAATTCCTGAGAGGGGGTCGGCAACCGCCGGCCCTTTTCTTTTGTTTTTCAGCTCATTGAGGGCGGAATTTGAAGTGATTGGCGGGGCTTCGCCGATGATTCGAGCCAATGTTACATTCAGTTGCAAAGAGTGAGTTGAGCTTATACTCGCGCCGCATTACCTCAACGTTACCAAAAACGCCGGTCTTGATGCCGGGACGAGGTTGAACGTGCAGACGACGATCCGATCCACCGCCACCTTCACGGGCCACGGCCTGCATTCGGGCCTGCGCGCTCGCATGTCGGTCCATCCGGCTTCGGCCGAGTATGGAATCTGGTTCCGCCGTACCGATGTGATCGGCCGCGACGCGATGGTGCAGGCGCACTGGTCGGCGGTGTCGAACGCCAAGCTCTGCACCGTGATTTCCAATGCCGCCGGGACGAGCATCTCGACCATTGAGCACATCATGGCCGCGCTCGCCGGATGTGGCATCCAGAACGCGCTGATCGAGATCGACGGGCCGGAAGTGCCGATTCTCGACGGGTCGTCGGCGCCGTTCGTCGCCGGGATCATGGCGCGCGGCGTGCGGGTGCTCGACGCGCCGCTGCGGCTCTTCGAGGTGCTGAAGCCGGTCGAGGTCCGCGAGGGCGTGGCGATGGCCCGGCTCGAGCCGGCCCCGACGCTTGAGATCGACTTCGCGATCGACTTCGCCGACGCTGCGATCGGCCGCCAGCAGAAGCGGCTGTCGATGACCAACGGCGCCTTTCTGCGCGAACTCAGCGACAGCCGGACGTTCTGCCGTCAGGCGGATGTCGAGGCGATGCGTGCCAACGGCCTCGCGCTTGGCGGCAGCTACGAGAATGCGGTGGTGGTCGAGGGCGAGCGGGTCCTGTCGCCGGGTGGCCTGCGCCATGCCGACGAGGCGGTGCGCCACAAGATGCTCGACGCGCTCGGCGACCTTGCGCTTGCGGGGGCTCCGATCCTTGGCCGCTACACCGGCAACCGCGCCGGTCACGCGATGACCAACCGTCTGCTCCGGGCGCTCTTCGCCGATCCAAGTGCCTACAGGGTCGTCGAATCCACCGCCGAGCAGCGCCGCCTCCTGCCCGGAGCGGGTATTGATCGCGCCGATATTTCGGCCGTCGCCTGAGCTGGTGCACGGGTGCGAAAGGCGTTTTGCGCCCCGGATTTTTCTGTGCTAGACGAGGCCGGTGCAGGGCCGGCAAACCGGTGGACCAGCCGGAATCGAGAAGCAGAAACGGGATAGGCAAAACATGGGGCGGGCGAGAATTACGGCAAATCTTGTCGGCAGCCTCGCGCTGGCCGCTTTTCTGTCGGCCTGTGGCGGCGGTACGCCGACGTCGGCCGAATTCGAGAAGCTCGATGCCGAGACGATCTACAAGCTGGGCGAGTACGAACTCGCCAACAGCCGCAAGGGCGCCGATGCAGTCACCTATTTCTCCGAGGTGGAGCGGCTCTATCCCTATTCCGAGTGGGCCAAGCGGGCGCTGATCATGCAGGCGTTCGCCTATCACAAGGACCGCGACTACGAGAACAGCCGCGCGTCCGCGCAGCGCTATATCGACACCTACCCGGCTGAGGAGGACGCGGCCTACGCGAAATACCTGCTCGCGCTGTCCTACTACGACCAGATCGACGAGGTCGGGCGCGACCAGGGCCTGACCTTCCAGGCGCTGCAAGCCCTGCGCGCGGTGATCGAGGAATATCCCGACAGTGACTATGCGCGCTCGGCGATCCTCAAGTTCGACCTCGCCTTCGACCATCTCGCGGCGAAGGAGATGGAGATCGGCCGCTACTACCTCAAGCGCAACCACTACACCGCCGCGATCAACCGGTTCCGCGTCGTGGTCGAGGACTACCAGACGACGTCGCACACGCCCGAGGCGCTGCACCGGTTGGTGGAGAGCTACCTCTCGCTCGGCCTGACCGACGAGGCGCAGACCGCGGGTGCTATCCTCGGCCACAACTTCCGCTCGACCGTCTGGTACGAGGACAGCTTCCGGCTGCTGACCGGAAAGGGCCTGCAGCCCGAGGTGAAGGGCGACGGCTGGCTCGCACAGATCTACCGGCAGATGATCCGGGGCGAATGGATGTGACCGTGCGCTGAGGCGCACGCTCCGGGGGCGGGCATGCTCAGATCACTGGAAATCCGTGACATGCTGATCATCGAGCGGCTGGAGCTCGGCTTCCGGCCGGGTCTCAACGTGCTCACCGGCGAAACCGGCGCGGGCAAGTCGATCCTGCTGGACTGCCTCGGTTTCGTGCTCGGCTGGCGCGGCAGGGCCGAACTGGTGCGCACGGGCGCTGCGCAGGGCGAAGTGACGGCCGTTTTCGATCTGCCTGAGGGCCACGCGGCCCGCACGATCCTGGCCGAGGCGGGGCTCGATGCCGGCGATGAGCTGATCCTGCGCCGGGTGAACGCCGCCGACGGGCGCAAGACCGCCTATGTCAACGACCGCCGGACCTCGGGCGAGGTGCTGCGGGCGCTGTCGGACACGCTGATCGAGCTTCACGGCCAGCATGACGACCGCGGGCTTTTGAACCCGCGCGGGCACCGGCAGCTTCTCGATGCATTCGCGGGTGCGGATCTCGCGCCGGCACGGCGCGCCTGGGCGGCGCGCGCGGCCGCGCGCCGGGCACTCGAGGCCGCCGAGGCCGATCTCGCCGAAATGCGCGCCGAGGAGGATTACCTGCGCCATGCTGTGGCGGAGCTGGACGCGCTCGACCCGATGCCGGGCGAGGAGGCGGAACTCGACGCAAGGCGAAGGACGATGCAAGCCGCGGCGCGGATCCGCGAGGATATCTCGCGCGCGGTCCAGGCGCTCGGGTCGGACGGCGCCGAGGGGCTGATGGCCGATGCGAGGCGCTGGCTCGATGGCGCGGCGGAGAAGGCCGAGGGTAGGCTCGACGGTGCGATCGCGGCGTTGGAGCGGGCCCTGACCGAACTCGGCGAGGCGGCGCAGGGGGCCGAGACCTGCCTTGAGGCGCTGAGCTTCGACCCGCGCGAGATCGAGGCGGTCGAGGAGCGGCTGTTCGCGATCCGCGGGCTCGCGCGCAAGCACGGGGTGCTCGCCGACGACCTTGGCGGGTTCGCGGGGGAACTGCGCGGCCGGCTTGCGGCCGTCGATGGCGGGGCGGAGAATATCCGCAGCCTCACCGAAGCGGTGGCGGCGGCGGATGCCACCTATGATGTTGCTGCGGCGGCGCTGAGTGATACCCGGCGAGAAGCGGCTGTGCGGCTGGATGCGGGCGTGGCGGCGGAGCTTGCGCCCTTGAAGATGGAGCGCGCCCATTTCGCCACGGAGATCACTCCGGGCGAGGCCGGGCCGGAGGGCTGCGACCAGGTCGCCTTCACGGTCGCGACCAATCCCGGGGCGCCGGCGGGAGCGCTGAACCGGATCGCCTCAGGGGGCGAGCTCTCGCGGTTCCTTCTTGCCCTCAAGGTCGTCCTGGCGCGCGGCGGCGAGGCTCTGACGATGATCTTCGACGAGATCGACCGCGGCGTCGGCGGCGCGACCGCCGACGCGGTGGGTCGCCGGCTCGCGCGGCTCGCCGAGACGGCGCAGATCCTCGTCGTGACCCACAGCCCGCAGGTCGCGGCGCGCGGCGCCCATCACTGGCGGGTGGAAAAGCGCGTTGCGGCGGGGATGACGACATCGACGGTCGTGCCGCTTGCTCCGGCGGAACGGATCGGCGAACTGGCGCGGATGCTCTCGGGCGAGAATGTCACCGACGCGGCCCGCGACGCCGCGCGTGCGCTTCTGACCGGCTGAGGCTCACCGAAAGGCGGCGCCCGTTCCGGGCGCCACGAGATCTCTCGCCCCCTGCTTCGGCAGGGGGCTCGGATTTGCCTCCGGCGGGGATACTTGGGGCAAGATGAAGGCGCGGTCGCGGTTTCGCCTTGCCGGAAATATCCCCGCCGGAGGCACCTGAGCCGACGCACGGAACGCGCGGCAGGCGAGGTGGGAACATTGGCCCGGAACGGGCCTCCGCCGGATACCGGCGTGGCCGCCCGCTTGCCTGATGCCGGTCTTTGGCATAAGCGGGGACGAACGACTTCCAAGGATCGAGACCCAGATGCGTCTTTCCCGCTATTTCCTGCCCGTCCTCAAGGAAAACCCCGCCGACGCGCAGATCGTCAGCCACCGCTACATGCTGCGCGCGGGCATGATCAAGCAGCAGGCCGCCGGGATCTATTCCTGGCTGCCGATGGGCTTCCGGGTCCTCAAGCGCATCGAGGAGATCGTGCACCAGGAACAGATCCGCGCCGGCCATATCCCGATGCTGATGCCGACGCTCCAGCCCGCCGATCTCTGGCGCGAGTCCGGGCGCTACGACGATTACGGCGAGGAGATGCTGCGCATCACTGACCGCCACAAGCGCGACATGCTCTACGGGCCGACGAACGAGGAGATGATCACCGACATCTTCCGCGCCCATGTCGGCTCCTACAAGGACCTGCCGCTGACGCTCTACCACGTCCAGTGGAAGTTCCGCGACGAGATCCGCCCGCGCTTCGGCGTCATGCGCGGCCGCGAGTTCTACATGAAGGACGGCTACAATTTCGACCTGACGAAGGAAGACGCGCTGCACGCCTACAACCGCCATCTGGTCAGCTATCTGCGCACCTATGAGCGGATGGGTCTGCAGGCGATCCCGATGCGCGCCGACAGCGGGCCGATCGGCGGCGACGACACCCATGAATTCCTCGTCCTCGCCGCGACTGGCGAAAGCGAGGTCTTCTACGACAGCGCCATCACCGACCTGAAGTTCGGTGACCGCGAGATCGACTACGACGATCACGCCGCCTGCCGCGGGGTGCTGGAGGAGTTCACCTCGCGCTATGCCCGCACCGACGAGACCCATGACGAGGCGGTGTTCAGCCAGATCCCCGAGGAGCGCCGCCGGGTGGCGCGCGGCATCGAGGTCGGCCAGATCTTCTACTTCGGCACCAAGTATTCCGAGCCGATGGGCGCCATGGTCGTCAACGACAAGGGTGAGCGGGTGCCGGTCCACATGGGCTCGCACGGGATCGGCGTGTCGCGGCTTGTCGGCGCCATCATCGAGGCATCCCACGACGAGAAGGGCATCATCTGGCCCGAGGGTGTCACGCCCTTCCACTGCGGCATCGTCAACCTCAAGCAGGGCGACGCGGCGACCGACGCGGCCTGCGCCGAGATCTACGGCGCGCTCACCGCGAAGGGGCTCGAGCCGCTCTATGACGACCGCGACGAGCGGGCGGGCGCGAAGTTCGCGACGATGGACCTGATCGGCCTGCCGTGGCGGATCACCGTCGGCCCGCGCGGCCTCGCCGCCGGCAAGGTCGAGGTCACCTCGCGCCGCACCGGAGAGAGCGAGGAGATGAGCGTGCTCGCCGCGGTCGACCGGATCGCCGCGCTCTACAAGGGCGTCTGACCCGTGGCCGAGATCATGGCCTTCGGCGACAGCCTGACCTGGGGCTCGCGTCCCGATGGCCTTGGCCGTCACGCGGCGGAGGATCGCTGGCCGAACGTGCTCGCCGCCGGGCTCGAGGGTGTCAGGGTCGCCGCCGAGGGGCTGCGTGGTCGCTCCACGGCCTACGACCGTCAGTCCGCGTCCTGCGACATGAACGGCGCGCGGATCCTGCCGGTGCTCCTGCACAGCCACGCGCCGCTCGACGCGGTCGTGGTCATGCTCGGTAGCAACGATATCTGGGAAGACCATCCGGTGTGGCGGGTGCGGGACGGGTTGATGCGGGTCGTCGAGGTGATCCAGCACCATGCCTACCGGTTGCCCGCGCCGCACCGTCCGGACGTGCTGCTCGTCGCGCCGCCGGCGATGGTCGCCTGTGCCGACCCCGACGTCACGCCCTCCAAGATCGCGGCTTCCGAGGCCTATGCCGAGGTCGTACAGCGGGTGGCCGAGGCCCATGCGCTGCCCTGGTTCGACGCGGGGACCGTGGCGCGGGCCTCGGTGCTCGATGGCGTCCATCTCGACGCCGAGGCGACGCGGGCCGTGGGGCGCGCCCTCCGTGCTCCGGTCGCGACGCTTCTCTCGGCGCGCGAAACGCGCTAGAGAGGAACCGGGGGCAGGAGGCGGATCGGTGCTCAAGGTCTTGAGTTTCGCGGGCGCGCTCGCCGGCGCGGCGGCCCTGTCGCAGTTCCCCGAATTCTCGCAACAGTACCTCCAGAGGCTCGGCGGGCAGGTCGACGCCCTCGGCCAGATCACGGCGGAATTCGACGCCTCCGCCGAAAAGGCGGGGCTGAGCCGCGACGCGGCGCTGGCGTCCATGTCGGGAACCGAGTTCCTGGGTTACCGCCAGGAGGACATGCGCCGCGCCTTCGCGCGCCACGAGCGCCTGTCGTCGGACCTCGCGCTCCTGCGCGTCGCCGGGCCGTTCGAGCGGGTGCTCCTGCCGCACCGCTTCGCCGACCGCGCCCTGCTGGAGGCGACCTGGGCGGATTTCAAGCCGGCGATGCCGGTGACGACCGCCGGTCTGGCGACGGCCGGGGCCGGCTTTGCCGGAGGCTGGGCGGCGGTGGCGGGGCTCCTGTCGCTGATCCTCTCGCCTTTCCGCCGCCGGCGCCTCGACTAGCGGTCAGTTCGCAAGCCCCGCCTCGGTGAGGTAGGTCGCCATCCCCTCGACATTCATCGGCCGCCAGTCGACATACTGGCCCCAGCCGGAATAGGCGTCCATCGTCACCTCGGCCTGAAGGTCGGCGACCGACTTGCCGGCCTTGAGCCCGTCGAGCACCGCTGCGCGCAGTTCCTCGATATAGACGCGGGTCGGCGCGAGATCGGCATGGGTGCCGATCCGGCCGTGACCGGGCGCGAAGGTCTCGAAATCGAGGCTCTCGGCCTTGGCGATCTGTTGGGTCCAGTCGTCGATATTGGCGCCACCGAAGGTCTGGTAGGGCAGCCGTTCCGGCGAGGAGACATCGACAATGAAGCCCACGTTCTCGGGCCGCACCACGACCGCGATCATGTCCTCGCCATGGCCGGGGCCGAGATAGGTGAGCTCGAAGGTCTTGCCGCCAAGCTCGAAAGAATGCGTATCGGCGAAGCGTTCGGTCGGGGTGACGCCGTCGATCTCGGCGGGCGCGTTCTCATGCGCTATGACATGGGCGCCCTCGTAGACCGCCCCGCCCGAGGCGTGGTCGGCGTGGGAATGCGAATAGATCAGGTGGGTGACCGGCTGGTCGGTGACCTGGGCCAGGTTCTCCTTCAGCCAGGTCGCGGCCTCGGCGTCGATCGGGTCGACGACGACTGTGCCCTCGCCGGTCGCCACGACCAGCGAGTAATGGAAGTTGTTCTGGAACCGGTAGACGTCGCCCGCGACGTTCTCGATCGCGCGGGTCGCTTCCTGGGCAAACGCGGATGTCGAGAGCGCGAGCGCCGCCGCGAGCGAAAGGGTGATCCGTGTCATGTCGTCCTCCCGTTGTTCGTGCGCGCGAATGATGCGGGGCATGGGGGCAGGGGGGCAACGCGCGCGCCCATCACGTTCCGGTGAGCGGGTGCCGGGCCGGCGGGCTCCCGCGCCTTGACCCGGCGCGCCATTCGGCGCATGTGTCCGCCCGACCAGAGAGGGAGCAGACCTTGGCGACCGCGCCGTTTTCCGCCTTCGAATTCATGATCGCCTGGCGCTACCTGCGCGCGCGCCGCGCCGAGGGGGGGGTCAGTGTAATGACCTGGATCAGCCTCATCGGCATCGCGCTCGGCGTGATGGCGCTGATCGTGACGTTGGCGGTCCGGGCCGGATTCCGGACCGAGTTCGTCGATACCATCCTCGGCTCGAACGCCCATGTCGCGGTGAGTCGCGCGACCTGGGTCGACGAGAATGGCGTATCCAGCCGGGCGATCCCCGAGGCCGGGCGGCTGGCAGAGACGGTCCGCGCCATTCCCGGCGTCACCCGCGCCGCGCCCATCATCCGCGGCCAGGCGATGGCAACGCTGAACGACCGTTCCAACGTCGCCGAGGTCTATGGCATTTCGCTCGACGACCTGAAGACGATCCCGCGGGTCGCGGGTTCGGACGAGGCGCTCGGCGATATCGAACGGTTCGGCGAGGGCATGGCGATCGGCGTCGGGATCGCCCGCGATCTCGGCGTCGGCATCGGCGACCGGGTGAAGCTCATTCAGCCGAGCGGGGCGAAGACCGCCTTCGGCACGAGCCCACGCGTCAATGCCTACGAGGTCGTCTATATCTTCTCGGCCGGGCGCTGGGACATCGACCGCACAAGGATCTACCTGCCCTACGAGGAGGCGCAGAGCTTCTTCAACCGCGAGGCCGGGGCAGACGAGATCGAGGTCTATGTCGCCGATCCCGAGGCGATCGACAGCTATGGCCCGGCGCTCTACGAGGCCGGCGGCGACGGCACCATCCTCTGGACCTGGCGCGATTCCTCGGGCGCATTCCTCAACGCGCTCGACATCGAGGATGACGTGATGTTCCTGATCCTCGCGCTCGTGGTGATGATCGCGGCGCTGAACATCACCTCGGGCCTCGTGATGCTGGTGAAGAACAAGGGCCGCGACATCGGCATCCTCAGGACCATGGGCCTGACCGAGGGCTCGGTGTTGCGGGTCTTCTTTCTCTGCGGCGCGTTCACCGGCGTGATCGGAACGCTGGCGGGCGTGGTCCTCGGCTGCGTCATCGCGCTCAACATCGATGCGATCATGTCGGCGATCAACTGGATGACCGGCGGTGGTGCCTGGGATCCCTCGATCCGCGGGATCTACCGGCTTCCGGCCGAGCTTCGCGCCTGGGACCTGGGGCGTGCGGTCGGGCTGTCGCTGCTGCTGTCGTTCCTTGTCACGATCTTCCCGGCGCGGCGGGCCGCGCGGATGAACCCGGTGGAGGCGCTGCGCTATGAGTGAAGCGGTGCTGGCCCTCCAGGGCATCGAGAAGACCTATCTCAGGGGCACGCCGGGCGAGGTACGGGTCCTGAACGGGCTCGACCTGACGGTCGGGCGTGGCGAGGTCGTGGCGCTTGTGGCGCCGTCGGGGGCGGGCAAGTCGACGCTCCTGCACATCGCGGGGCTTCTCGACACCGCCGATGGCGGGACGGTGTCGATCGGCGGCAAGGTGATGACGGGGCTCTCCGACCGGGCCCGCACCGCGGCGCGGCGGCAGGACGTGGGCTTCGTCTACCAGTTCCACCACCTCCTGCCGGAATTCACCGCCGAGGAGAACATCGTCCTGCCGCAGCTCGCCAACGGCACCGCCAAGGTCGGCGCCGAGGCGCGGGCGCACGATCTTCTGGGCCGGGTGGGGATCGCGGCGCGGGCGAAGCACCGGCCGGCCGAGCTGTCGGGCGGCGAGCAGCAGCGGGTGGCCTTCTGCCGGGCGCTCGCCAACCAGCCGAAGCTTCTTCTGGCCGACGAGCCCACCGGCAACCTCGACCCGGCGACCGCCGATCAGGTCTTCGACACGCTGATGGAGCTCGTCCGCGAAACCGGGCTTTCGGCGGTGATCGCCACGCACAATCTGGAACTCGCCGCGCGCATGGACCGCGTGCTGCGGCTCGAGGCGGGCCACCTCGCCTGAGCGGGGCCGCCGGACAAGGGAGAACGAAAGATGCCGACCATTACCATCGCCGAGATCGAGGCGCGCACGACGGATGCGCTGGTCCGCCACGGCGCCGCCGACTGGGTCGCCGCCGAGGTTGCCCGTGCGGTCGGCCGCGCCGAGGCCACCGGCAACGTGATCTGCGGGCTCTACTATCTCGAGAGCTATTGTCAGCAGCTCGCAAGCGGGCGCGTGAAGGGCGACGTGGAGCCGGTCGTGACGCGGCCCCGCCCCGGCGCAGTCCGGGTCGACGCGCGGTTCGGCTTTGCCCAGACCGCCTTCGCGCGGGCCTTGCCCGAGGCGCTGGAGGCGGCGCGGGACTGCGGCACCGCCTCGCTCGCGGTGGGGCATGCCCATACCTGCACCTCGCTTGGCTATTTCACCGAGCAGCTGGCGCAGGCCGGGCTGATTGCGATCGGCTTCACCAACGCCTCGCCGATCGTCGCCCCGCCGGGCGGCAAGGCGCGGGTGATCGGCACCAACCCGATCGCCTGCTCGGTCCCTGACGGCAAGGGCGGGATCGCGATGCAGTTCGACTTCTCGACCTCGGCCGTGGCGCTTGGCAAGATCACCATGGCCAAGGCGGCGGGCGAGAAGATCCCGCTCGGCTGGGCCGTCGATGCCGAGGGCAATCCCACGACGGATCCCGCCGCGGCACTTGGCGGCGCGCTGGTTTCGGCCGGCGGTCACAAGGGCTGGGGTTTCGGGCTGATGGCGGAGATTCTGGCCGCCGGCATGACCGGCGGCGTCAACTCGGTCGATGTGAAGCCGCTGAAGGCGCCCGAGGGGCCGCCGCATGACCTCGGCCAGTTCTACCTGATGATCGACCCGGCGCTGTCGCCGGATTTCGCGGCCCGCTTCACTCGCCTCGCCGAGGCCGTCGCCGCCGACGAGGGCGCGAGGCTGCCCGGTGCGCGGGTCAGGGGCAAGGACAGCGCCGAGGTGCCGGAACCGCTCTGGAACCTCGTGCTCGGGCTTTGCGGTCAAAACTGATCCGGATCAAGGCGCAGGACGCGCGCCAGCCCTCAGGATGGGCCTGAACCAGACGGAGATTGCCGATGCGCGCCCTTGCTCTTTTGATCCTCCTTGCCGCGAGCCCGGTCATGGCCGCGGACGACACCGCCCTCGGGCGCGACACCTTCCACGGCTCCTGCGCCTCGTGCCACGGCGCCGAGGCGAAGGGCGGCGGGCCGATGTCCGAGATCCTCACGGTCGAGGTGCCGGACCTCACGACGATCGCGGCGCGCAATGGCGGTGCGTTCCCCTGGCTGAAGGTGATCCATATCGTCGATGGCCGCACCGGACTCCGGGGGCATGGCGACCCGATGCCCGTCTTCGGCGCGGTCTTCACCGGCGACACCTCTGTTGCCGATGCGCGAGACGGCACGCCGGTCATCACCTCGGCGCGGGTGCTCGCGGTGGTCGACTACCTCGCCGCGATCCAGGCAACACCCTGATCCGGTTGCGGCCCGCGCGCGGGCAGGGCAGAGTGGCGGGAGACGGGCAGGAGGGCAGAATGATCCGGACGGCAGTGGTATTTCTCGCGGCAGGGGCCGCGCTTTCGGCTTGCGCGCCCGAGCAGCAGGTCTCGGGCCGGGCGCTGTACGGGGATTACTGCGCCGCGTGCCACGGGGCGGACGGCAAGGGCGATGGCCCGGCGGCGGAGGGGCTCGGCAAGGCCCCTGCCGACCTGACGACGATCGCAGCCCGTAACGGCGGCACCTTCCCGAAGGTGAAGGTGATGTCGGTGATCGACGGCTATACGCGGCGCGGCGACCGCTCCTCGGTGATGCCGGAGCTTGGAGTGGCCTTGCAGGAAGGCCCGCTGGTCATGGTCGAGACCGGCGAGGGGGTGCTGACCCCGACGCCGGTGAACCTCGTCGCGCTGGCGGATTACCTCGAAAGGCTGCAAGAATAGCCTCGTAGGTCGGAGGCGGCGGGAGGACAGGATGCGGGCGGAACTGGCCTATTTCCCGGGATCGCCCTTCGCGCGCATGGGCCGCGTCCTGATCGCCGAGTGGGCGCTCGCGGTGACTCCGGTTGAATGGCGCTTCCCTCCGCCCGTGGAGCTCTTCGCGCTCAATCCGCTCGGCCAGGTGCCGGCGTTGCTCATGGACGATGAGGCGGTGTTTCCGACCTTCCTGATCCTCGAGCGGCTCTGGGAATTGGCCGGCTGGCCCGATGAGGGCTACCGGCCGGGTGCCGAACGGCAGATGCTCCTGACGACGTTGCAGGCGGGCGACGCGCTTGCTGCCGCGTTCTATCAGGACTGGAGCGGCTTGCGTCCGGTGGCCAGGAACCATATCGGCTTCGATCCTGCGGCGCGCAACCTCGAACGCTTCGGCCGTACGCTCGACTGGCTCGATGCGCGCGCTTCCCAAGGCTTGCTGCGGCCCGGCGTCACGCTGCCCGGCGTGGCGGCGGCCTGTCTGCTGCTCTGGTCGAAGGCGCGTGGCGGGCCGTACTGGGCCGGCCGGCCATATCTCTGGTCGATCGTCCGGGCGCTCGCGGGCCGCGACAGTTTCCTCACGACCGTGCCGCAGCCCTGGACGCCGGGCTGAGGATCAGACCAGCGCCGCGACCGATCGGCCGAGCCGGAACGGCGCGGCGAAGGCGACGAGGCAGAGCGCGATCACCTGCAGGGTCAGGATCTGCGAGTTTTCCTGCAGGAACTCCCATTCCGCCTTGAGTCGCCTCAGCTGGTCGATGAGCTCCTCATAAGCGCTTGCGATCACCCGGTATTCCGCGCCGATCGTGATCAGGTCGGGATTGCCGTCGAGCGCCTTGAGCGCCGCCTGGGTGGTTTCGTCCTGGGCGGCGAAGGCGAGGAAGGTCGCGGGATCGAACTGCTCGGCCTCGGCCCGCATCGCATCCTGGCTCATGCCGACGGGGCTCTCCGCGTCGCCGGGATCGCCGAACAGGAAGCGCAGCGCCGAGAGCGGGACGGTGGTCTGGGTGACCTCGAGAAACAGCGGCAGGCCACGGTTCTCGGCGGTCGAGGCGGAGAGGAACTCGACCTTGTTGCAGAGCGCCCGGACATGGGGCTGGAACGGGCCGGGATGGCGGTCGCCCTCGCAATGCACCAGTCGGAACCGCGCCGCGTCGCGGTCGAAAGCGCGGGTCGTCGCATAGGCGATGTCGATCTGGCGGTCCAGTTTCGAACTGTCGGCGGTGTAGACCTCGGCCAGAACGGCGGCGAGCGCCCCGACGCCGCCGAGCAGGACCCAGATCAGGTCGGCGATCTTCCACGCCCGGGCCTCGGCGCCGTACCGGAAGAGCGGCAGCACCGCGGCGAGCCCGGCGCCGAAGCAGGCGAGGAGCAGGAGGAGCTGGTTGTCGATGATGAAGGACATGGTTCCCGACGTCGGTGCTGGCGATATGCGGATCGGACCGGGTCGGATCGGACGAGACCGGGCGCTTCCTTCCCCCCGTGGGGGAGGGAGTGGGTGAGGCGACGCCTGGTGGTTATCCCCCACCCCCATCCCCTCCCCACAAGGGGGAGGGGAGGCTCCCGAACCCGGCGTTTCGCAGTGGTTCGACCATCTTCCAAGGAAGCCTGACCGAGCCGGGGCTTGATGGCAAGCGGTGCGCCGTCAGCGCTTGCGCATCGCGTCGAGGAGCGCGGCGCCGAGCGCGCCGGTCGAGGCGCCTCCCGAGGGCGCGCCTTTCGGACCGGACGCCATCGGGCCTTTCGGGCCCCGCGCCGCCTGACCGCCCGGCCGCGCGTCGCGCGCGGCGCGGTCGTCGCGCGCCGAGCTGCCGCCGTCCTTGCGCATGGTCAGCCCGATGCGCTTGCGCGCCACGTCGACCTCGGTCACCCGCACCTTCACCACGTCGCCCGCCTTCACGACCTCGTGCGGGTCCTTCACGAAGCGGTCGGCGAGCTGGCTGACATGGACGAGCCCGTCCTGATGCACGCCGATATCGACGAAGGCGCCGAAGGCGGCGACGTTCGTGACCGTGCCCTCCAGCACCATGCCGGGCTTCAGGTCCTTGATGTCCTCGACCCCCTCGGCGAAGCTCGCGGTGACGAAGCTCGGGCGCGGATCGCGGCCGGGCTTTTCCAGTTCGGCGAGGATGTCGCGCACCGTCGGCAGGCCGAACTTCCCGTCGACGAACTCCTCGGCCCGGAGCCGGCGCAGCGCCGCGGTGTCGCCCATCAGCGCCCGCAGGTCGCGGCCGCAGGCCTTCACGATGCGGCGGGCGACGTCGTAGGCCTCGGGGTGGACGGCGGAAGCGTCCAGCGGCTCGGCGCCGTCGCGGATCCTGAGAAAGCCCGCGCATTGCTCGAAGGCGCGGGGGCCGAGGCGGGTGACGTCGAGAAGGTCCTTGCGCGAGCGGAAGGCGCCCTTTGCGTCGCGATGGGCGACGATCGCCTCGGCAAGGCCGGGGCCGAGGCCGGAGACATGCGCGAGAAGCGGCGCCGAGGCGGTGTTGAGATCGACGCCGACCGCGTTCACCGCGTCCTCGACCACGGCTTCGAGCGCGCGCGAGAGCCGGTGCTGGTCGACATCGTGCTGGTACTGGCCGACGCCGATCGACTTCGGCTCGATCTTCACCAGTTCCGCGAGCGGGTCCTGCAGCCGCCGCGCGATCGAGACTGCGCCGCGCAAGGAGACGTCGAGATCGGGGAACTCCCGCGCCGCCAGTTCGGAGGCCGAATAGACCGAGGCGCCGGCCTCGGAGACGACGACCTTGGTGGGCGTCTTCACGCCTTTCGGCAGGAGCTTCAGCGTCTCGGTCACCAGCCGCTCGGTCTCGCGGCTGGCGGTGCCGTTGCCGATGGCGATGAGCTCGACGCCGTGCTTCGCGACGAGCTGGAGGATTGCCGCTTGCGCGCCGCGCAGGTCGTTCTTTGGCTGGAACGGATAGAGCGTCTCGGTCGCGACGAGTTTGCCGGTGGCATCGACGACGGCGGCCTTGACCCCGGTGCGGATGCCGGGATCGAGGCCGAGCGTCGCGCGCGGCCCGGCCGGGGCGGCGAGCAGCAGGTCCTTGAGATTGCGGGCGAAGACCTGGATCGCCTCCTCATGGGCGCGGCCGCGCAAGGTGCCGAGAAGGTCGAGCATCATCGTCATCGAGAGCTTCACCCGCCAGGTCCAGCCCGCGACGCCGCGCAGCCATTCATCGCCCTTGCCGCTGCCGCGCGGGTCGAGTGCGGCCGCCACGATCGCCTCGGCGCGGGCCGCGCCGACCTCGGGTTCGGGGCCGATGTCGAGCGTGACGACGCCCTCGTTCGAGGCGCGCAGAAGCGCCAGCGCCCGGTGCGAGGGGATGCTAGCCCACAGCTCGCGGTGGTCGAAATAGTCGGAGAACTTGGCGCCCTTCTCCTCCTGCCCGGCGATCACCCTGGCGCTGACCACGGCCTCCTTCTGCATGAAGTCCCGGAGCCCGCCGAGAAGGCCCGCGTTTTCCGCGAGCCCCTCGGCGATGATGTCGCGGGCGCCCGCGAGCGCGTCCTTCACCGTCGGCACCGCCTCGGTCACGAAGCCGGCGGCCAGCGCCTCGGGGTCGGCCATGCGGTCGGCGAGGATCGCCTCGACCAGCGGCTCCAGCCCGTTTTCCCGCGCGATCATCGCCTTGGTGCGGCGCTTGGGCTTGTAGGGCAGGTAGATGTCCTCGAGCTCGGCCTTCGTTACCGCCTTGGCGATCGACAGCGCGAGGTCGTCGGTCAGCTTGTCCTGCGACCTGATCGAGTCGACGATCGCCGCGCGCCGCGCTTCCAGCTCGCGCAGGTAGGTGAGCCGGTCGGCCAGCGTCCGGAGCTGGCTGTCGTCGAGCCCGCCCGTCACCTCCTTGCGGTAGCGCGCGACGAAGGGCACGGTCGCGCCCTCGTCGAGAAGCGTCACGGCAGCGGTGACCTGTTCGGGACGGGCGCCGATCTCGGTCGCGATGGTCCCGGCGATGCGTCTTGCAGTGTCCAAGGGGCTCCTCCGGTCGGTTGGAAGAACCTTCTTAGCCACGCCGCGCGGCCGCGCCAAGGGGCGGCCCGGCCTTTGCCGCCGTAGCGCCGGAACCATGCCGGTTTCCGCCGTCCGATCCCGGTGGCGCGCACCGTCCGAAATGATTGCTTGACAGAATGCCGCAACGGCTGTTTCCTCTTAGACAAAAAAGTTGCCACAGAGAAAAGATATCTGCGCGGCGACCTGACGCGCAGTCGTCACCGATAACCAACAGGAGAATGGAATGTCTGACCTCAGTCGGAGAATTGCTGCCATGCACAGGCGCGACGTCCTCGTGGCCTGGGCCTTCGTGATCGGACTGTGGCTTGCCATCGTCTTCGTCGCCCTCGCGACGTGGTCTCTGGCGCCGAGCGGCAGCGCCCGCACGGTTCTGCTGATCGGCGGCGCGACCGTGCTCGTGTTCAACACCGCCGCGATCCTGGCGATGCTCCGGCATTACCGCGAGGACCGCGATTTCATGTATGGGCTCGACATCAAGTTCCTCGATGCCGCCCGCGCGCTGAGGAGGTGAGCACCATGGCCCGCTACATCCCCCCGGTTCAAAGCAAGGTCGGTCAGATCGTCGACGTGATCGTGCTGCTCGTTCTCGCGGTCGGCGCGCTCTATATCCCGCTCTGGATGGGGCTCGCCGGCAGCAGCAAGGTGCCCGTGCCGGTCGACAACCCAACCTGGGAAAGCCTCGGCCAGAATCCGGCGATGGTCGAGAAATGGAACCAGCTCGGCTATGCCGACGCGGCCTCGGCGGCCGAGGTGATCTCGGCGCGGTTCGACTACAGCTTCAGCCTCGGCAGCCTCGTGCTGATGATCGTGGTGATCGTCGGCTACTACGCGATCATGCTCCGCTTCTCCGAAAAGGAGTTCCGCGACGTGATCTCCGAGAAATTCGGCGAACGCTGAGAGGGGGCCATCATGGATATCTGGAACTTCATGGAATACGCGGCCTGGGCGCTTTCGGCGCTCTTCGGCCTCTTCATCATCATCGACTGGCTCCGGACCGACAGCACCTATTCCGAGGAGGTCCTGACCTCTTCGCGGGAAGGCGAGCTCGAGGCCCTGACCGAAGAGCATCACATTTAGGGGGACGTCATGGTTGAGACTGCAACGCAAATCCCCGCAAGCATCGACGCGAGCACACCCGAGAAGGTCGGCCTTCTGAGGGTGCTCGGCCCCGCCCATGTCTGGGCGCTTGGCGTCGGCATCGTGCTCGTCGGCGAATATATGGGCTGGAACTTCGCGGTCGGGAAGGGCGGCGCCTATGCCGCGCTGATCGCCTGCTGGTTCGCGGGCGTGCTCTACACCTGCGTCGCCATGATCGACAGCGAGGTCACCTCGACTGTCGCCGCGGCGGGCGGGCAATACACGCAAGCCAAGCATATCGTCGGGCCGCTCATGGCCTTCAACGTCGGGCTCTACCTCGTCTTCGCCTACACGATGCTCGAGGCGGCGAACGCGATCACGGTGGGCTTCCTCATCGACACCGTGGCGGTGATGACGGGACATGACGGGCTCGACCAGCGCCCCTTCATCATCCTCGCGATCATGTTCCTTGCCTGGCTCAACTACCGCGGCGTGCTGGCGACCTTGAGCTTCAGCCTGGTGATCACCGCCATCGCCTTCTCGGCGATCATCATCCTCTTCCTCGCCACCGCGCCCTTCATGGGCGACAGCCCGCTCCGCCATGCCGAGCTGATGACCGATCTGCCCTATGGCTGGCTCGGCGTGCTCGCCTCGATGCATTTCGGTCTCTGGTACTATCTCGGCATCGAGGGCACGACCCAGGCGGCCGAGGAGGTGCGTTCGCCCGCCCGCGCGCTGCCGTTCGGCACGCTCGCGGGGATCATCACGCTCCTCATCGCGGCGACGCTGACCTGGTATGTCTGCGTCGGCCTGATGCCGTGGGAATATCTCGGCCAGGCGGGCGTTCCGCTCTTCGACGCGGCGCGGCTGTCGGGCTCGACCTTCCTGATGGTGCTTCTGGGCATCGGTACGCTCTTCGCGACGCTCGCCTCGGCCAACGGCTGCATCTGCGACGCCTCGCGCGCCTGGTTCGCGATGGGCCGCGACCACTACCTGCCGTCGTGGTTCGGCGCGGTGCATCCGACCTACCGGACGCCCTACCGCTCGATCATCTTCCTCGTCCCGATCGCGCTGATCTTCGCGCTCGGCGCGCCGCTCGACCAGGTGATCACCTTCTCGATCCTCTCGGGGCTCCTGGAATACACGTTCATGCCGCTGAACGTGATCCTGTTCCGCCGGAAATGGCCGCTCGAGACGATCAAGCGCGGCTACGAACATCCGTTCCACCCGATCCCGGCCATCGTGCTCCTCTGCCTCTGCGGCGTGGCCTTCTTCGCGGTGTTCCTCGGCTATGGCACCCAGCTCGTGGCAATGGTGAGCTTCTACGTCATCGTCTCGCTCTGGTTCCACTTCTGGCGCTACCGCTTCGTGAGCCGGGCGGCGCAGTTCTCCATGCCGTGGCCGCGCCCGGCAGGATACTGACGACAAGGACCGGCCCGTCTCCGACGGCGGGCCGGTCGCAACGGGAGGGATGCCGATGGAACAACTGCTGTTCGGGCTGCTCGCCGCCGGTCTCGGCGCCGCGCTCGCGGTCCAGCTGTGGCGTGGCCGTGGCGCCGGACGCCGCCGCTCCGCGACCCGCGCGCGGTTCTTCGACGCCTGCGCCGGGCTTCTCGGCGACAGCCGGATCACCATCGCGCCGACCGGTTTCCCGCGTCTCGGCGGACGCTACCGGGGCCTGCCCGTCGATCTCCAGGCGGTGCCCGACACGCTCACCTTCCGCAAGCTGCCGGCGCTCTGGGTTCTGGTGACGCTGCCCGGGCCGCTGCCGGTGCGGTCGACCTTCGACCTGATGATCCGCCCGACCGGGGTCGAGCCCTTCTCGAACTTTAACCGCCTGCCCGACCAGATCGACGCGCCCGAGGGCTTCCCGCCCGACTGCGCGGTTCGCACCGACGCGCCCTTGGCCCTGCCGGACGAGGCGTTGCTGCGCCGCCACCTCGGGCTCTTCGCCGCCGCGCGCGTCAAGGAGCTGGTGATCTCGCCCAAGGGCCTGCGCCTCGTCTGGCTCGCCGAGGAGGCGCATCGCGGCCGCTACCTCCTCTATCGCGACGCCGAGATGGGCCAGACTCCCTTCCCGCCCGAACAGGTGATGCCGCTGCTGGATGCGCTCATCGCGCTCAGGGCGGATATCCTGAACGCCGAACTCTCCGAAGAGCGACTGAGCGCATGACCATGGCACCGCGCAGGCCCGTCAACCCCTACCTGGTGCTCGTCGCGGCGATTCTCCTGCCCGGAACCGGGCAGGTCCTGAACCGCCAGCCGGTTCGCGGGCTGATCTTCCTGTTCTTCATGCTCCTGCTCGGCGGTTTCACGCTGAAGACCGCCGCGGCGGACGTCTCGCTCGTCGGCAAGTTCGCCGGCGGGATCTTCGTCTACGCGATGGCGGTCTTCGACGCCTACAGGCACGCGCGAATCCGCGCCGAACTCTGGCACTTTGCCACGAAAACCGGTTCCCAGAGCGCCTGACCAGCATCGCAAACCGGCATCATCCCGCGCCGAGCCGCCCGGATTTCTGTCGAACAAACTTTCCTCTCCATAATATTTGTTTCTTCGTAGTTGATGTGTGTATGGAATGGTGCTAGCGTTTTGGGGAGACGATCCAAGGGAGTCGAAGATGTGCGGGATTGTGGGACTGTTTTTGAAGGACCGGTCGCTGGAGCCTCGGCTCGGGGCGCTTCTG
>NZ_JAOVQO010000017.1:0-130912 GCF_025673475.1 Albidovulum salinarum
GCGATGCGCCACGAACATGTCAAATTCCTCGAACGAGCCCTCGTCGAGCAGGAGCTCGATGCGCTCGCGCGCCGTGAGCTTGCCGCGCGCGTGCTGCGCGTCGATCCGGCGCTGGCCGCCGCCGAGACGGGCGGCAGACCGACGGGTTTCCAACTGCTCAAGGATGTCTTTCATGCTCTCCCCCATGTCCGATGCGGCACCCTAGCGTGTACCGTTGCATGCTCAAAGCGGATTCGCGAAAATTTGCAACATATACGCAGAGGTAGATTTGCTAATTGCATAACTGCAAATCAGACCGGCCCGCGGAGCCCCGCACCCCTTCCGGCAGAGGCCGCGCCGCGCTATAGCCGCGCGGTCCGCCACACGCGAGAATCTCATGACGCGGCATCCCATACCGCTTCCGGTTCCCGTCGTCACCATTGGCCTTCTCGTCGCCTCCAACATCTTCATGACCTTCGCCTGGTACGGCGATCTGAAGTTCAAGGCCGCCCCTCCTGACCGTGATCCTCGCGAGCTGGGGAATCGCGCTTTCTGAATACCTGCTGCAGGTGCCGGTGAACCGGATCGGGCACGGCCATTTCAGCGCCGCCGAGCTCAAGACGATCCAGGAGGTGATCACGCTCGTGGTCTTTGCCGCCTTCTCGGTGACCTGCCTCAAGGAGAGCCTCGGCTGGAACCACGCGGTCGGATTCGGGCTGATCGCGCTCGGGGCCTTCTTCATCTTTCACCGCTGGAACTGCGCTTCCCGCACAGCGCGCTGTGCAGAAAAGCGATGGACAAGCCCTCGACCGGGGCCTAGCTCAACGGGATGAGCCCCGATGCCCGCCGCCCCGAGATCCGGTTCCTCGACCGCAGCACGCCGCCCCATATCGTCACGCTGGTGATGGTTGCAGGGCTTTCGGCGCTCGCGATGAACATCTTCCTGCCGTCGCTGCCGGGCATGACCGAATGGTTCGCGACCGATTACCGGCTGATGCAGCTTTCGGTCTCGCTCTATCTCGCGGCGAGCGCGGTGCTGCAGATCGCGATCGGCCCGATCTCGGACCGGTTCGGGCGCCGCTCGGTGCTCCTGTGGTCGGTGGGGCTGTTCCTCGTCGCCACGCTCGGCACGCTGCTCGCGCCGAACGTCGGCGTGTTCCTCTTCTTCCGGATGATGCAGGCGGTGGTCGCGGCGGGCATGGTGCTGAGCCGCGCGGTGATCCGCGACATGGTGCCGGGCGAACAGGCGGCCTCGATGATCGGCTATGTCACGATGGGCATGTCGGTCGTGCCGATGGTCGGCCCGGTCGTCGGCGGTGTCCTAGACGAGGCCTTCGGCTGGCAGGCGAATTTCGCGCTTCTGATCGTGCTCGGGGTGTCGGTGCTGTGGCTCGTCTGGGCCGACCTCGGCGAGACGGCGGCCGGGCACACGGCGCGCTTCGCCGATCAGGTCCGGCAATATCCTGAACTGCTGACCTCGCCGCGCTTCTGGGGCTACTGCCTTGCCGCCGCCTTCACCTCAGGCACCTTCTTCGCCTATCTCGGTGGCGCGCCCTATGTCGGCTCCGAGATCTACCGGATGCCGCCGAGCCTCCTCGGCCTCTACTTCGCCGCCCCGGCGATCGGCTACGCGGCCGGTAACTACATCTCGGGCCGCTACTCGGTCGCGGTCGGGCTCAACCGCATGGTTCTGGCGGGCACGGCGATCACCACGGCGGGGATGCTCCTGCTCGCGGCGCTCGACCTTGCCGGCCTTGCCGGCGCCAATGCCTTCTTCGGGCTTACCATCGCGGTCGGGATCGGCAACGGCATGGCGCTGCCCAATGCCAATGCGGGGATGCTGTCGGTCCGGCCGGGGCTGGCCGGGACCGCCTCGGGGCTCGGCGGCGCGATCATGATCGGCGGCGGCGCCGCGCTCTCCGCACTCGCCGGCTGGGCGCTCGGGCTCGGCGGCGGCGCGCTGCCGTTGATCGGGCTGATGCTCCTCAGCTCGGCCGCCTCGGTCGTCTGCATCCTCCTGGTGATCCGTCGCGCCCGCCGGATCGGGGCCTGATCCCGCCGTTGCACGGTTCGCAAATTGCACTATTCTGATCCGCAAATATGCAAATCTGCGCGGATTGGGGCATGGAGTTCAAGGACGGTCTGGTTGCCGGGTTCAAGCCGAAGCTCCGCTCCCTCGACGAGGACTGGGAACGCTACATGTTCGCGGTCGTCGATCTCGAGGCGGCCGGCCAGATCACCCGCGTTCCCGGCGTGCCGCTCCTTCAGAGCCATTGCCAGCCCGGCTACGACTGGTTGATCGAGCGCTACTTCGAGGAAGGCCGGCTCGACGCGCTCGAAGCCCATTTCACCCCGGCGGGCGAGACTTTCTATGCCCCCTTGAGCGAGGCCACGCTGGCCGTGCTCGAGCGGTTCCGGGCGATGGGCGAGGCGGCCCGGGCGATCCGGGTCTGGCGCGCCCATGCCGGTCTTCTGAAGGGGGTGTTCTGGTTCTATGTGAACGAGCGCCGCAAGGGCTTCACCCACGAGCCGCGCCTTGCCTACGCGAGCGAGGCGGAGCAGCGCGCCGACCATGAGGCCTTCGTCGCCCGGATCCCGGAAAAGAAGGCAATCCTCCTCTCCGTAATGACCGATTTCCGCGACCTGCTCGAATCCGAAGGCGCGAGCCCGGCCGAACTGGCCCGGACCGACACCGACATCGCGGCGATCGAGGCCGAGGAACGCCCGAAGCCACGGGGCAAGACCGATCCGCGCAAGATGGACGAGGATGTCTTCTGGGAGCTGCTCGACCGCGGCCTCACCACCGAGACGATCGGCGAACGGCTCGACCTCTTGCCCGAACGGCTCGCGCTCTTCAAGCCCGCGGCGATCCGCGGCTTCGACGCGCGCCTGCGCGAGATCGACGCCCGCGCCTACCGCACCGATGTCTGGGCCCTCGCCTACCTCCTGCAAGGCGGATGCTCGGATGATTCCTTCGAGGCCTTCCGGGGCTGGCTGATCCTTCAGGGCCGCGCCGTCTTCGAGGCGACGCTGGCCCATCCCGACGGGTTCGAGATCGGCCTGCATCACGGCCAGTCCGGCGGCATGGACGCGCTTCGCGACGTGGCACCCATCGCCTACGACCTGTGTCAGGGCAAGGCGATGCCAAGATCGAAGGTCAAACCCCTCCGCCTTGCCGGCCCGGAGGTGGCGGAATCCGACTTCCCTGCCCTCCTGCCCCGCATCGCCGCACTCACGGAGTCCGATTGATGGCCACCCAGAAGCTTTATGCCGGCGCGAAGCTGCGCGAGACGCGCACCCGGCTCGGCCTGACGCAGAAGGCCTTTGCGGCCAAGCTCGGCGTCTCGCTGCCCTACCTCAACCAGATGGAGAACAACCACCGCCCGGTCTCGGCCGCCGTCGTGCTGGCGCTGGCGGGCGAGTTCGGGCTCGACGTGACCGAGCTTTCGGCGGGCGATGCCGAACGGCTCGTCTCGGACATGCGCGAGGCGCTGGCCGATCCGATCTTCGCCGATACCGCCCCGCCGCTTGCCGATCTGCGCCTCGCCGCCTCGAATGCGCCGATGCTCGCCCGCGCCTTTCTCGGGCTGCATCGCGCCTACCGGCAGAGCCACGAACGCCTCGCCTCGCTCGACGAGGCGCTCGGGCGCGACGAGACCGCGACCCGCGCCTCGCCCTGGGAGGAGGTGCGCGACTTCTTCCACTACTGCGACAACTACATCGATGCCGTCGACCGCGCCGCCGAACGCTTCGCCGACGCCGCCGAGGCGCGCCGCGACCCCGAGGCGCGGGCGCGCATGCTGCTTGCCGAGCGCGGCATCGAGGTGGTGCTGTCGGACAGCGCCGAGATTCGCCAGGTCAGCGACAGGCGGCTGACGCTCTCGACCCGCGCCGCGCCGGAGACGCGGCGCTTCCAACTCCTGTTCCAACTCGCACTCACCACCCAGAACGAGCTTCTGGAGGCGACGCTCGACCTCGCTCGCTTCCAGTCCGACGCGGCGCGGTCGATCGCCAAGATCGGCCTCGCGAACTATTTCGCCGGGGCGGCCCTCCTGCCCTACCGCGCCTTTCTGGAGGCGGCCGAGGAGACCCGGCACGACCTTGAACGCCTTGCCGACCGCTTCGGCGCCTCGATCGAGCAGGTCGCGCACCGGCTCTCGACGCTGCAACGGCCGGGGCAGAAGGGCATCCCGTTCTTCTTCGTCCGAGTCGACCAGGCCGGCACCATCACCAAGCGCCATTCCGCGACGCGGCTGCAGTTCGCCCGCTTCGGCGGCGCCTGCCCACTGTGGAACGTCCACCGCGCCTTCGAGACGCCGGGCCGTTTCCTGAGGCAACTGGCCGAGACGCCCGACGGCGTGCGCTATCTCTGCCTCGCCCGCGACGTCTCCAAGCACGGCGGATCGTTCCACGCGCCGGTTCGGCGCTACGCGATCGGGCTCGGCTGCGAGATCAGCCATGCCAAGGGCCTCGTCTATGCCGACGACCTCGATCTGACCAATGTCCGCGCCTTCGAGCCGATCGGGATCTCCTGCCGGATCTGC
Source organism: Albidovulum salinarum (assembly GCF_025673475.1). Lineage (NCBI taxonomy): Bacteria > Pseudomonadati > Pseudomonadota > Alphaproteobacteria > Rhodobacterales > Paracoccaceae > Albidovulum > Albidovulum salinarum. Next base: position 4,524 of record NZ_JAOVQO010000017.1, read on the forward strand.
GAACGCAAGGATTGCCACCAGAGATCGGTGCCGCCCCTCGAACGCAAGCTCCGCGTCGATCCCGACCGGCGCGGGCTCCTGCCCTACGACATCGACTGATGCCGCGCCGTCCGAACGGTTCAGGCCCCGGCCAGCATCCGGGCGATCTCGTCCTTCAGATGGGCGCGCTTCTTGCGCATCTCCGTCTCGACGAGCCCGTCGACCGGCTCAACCCCGGTCTCGGCCCGGTGCACCTCGCGGTTGACGCTGTGATACTCCTCGGCGAGCCGCGCGAAATGCGCGTTCGAGACCTTCAGCTCATGGATCTTGTCGGCCTCGGCCGGGAATTCCTCGTGCAGCTCGTGGGGGGTATGCGACATGCCTGCGCTCCTTTGTTGTCCGCCCCCTTGCTAGCCCGCGCCTCGCCCCGCCTCCTTGACCTCGGTCAAACCCGGCGCGCGAAAGAGGCGCGAACGGCCGCCAAAGCGGCGGCATAACGCTTGCGCTCGGGGCCTTATGCCCCCAAGTTCGCGGCGCGATTCCAACCTTGCGCGGACCCAGATGATCCTTCTCGAAGACGGCCCCAAGGGCGCTCCCGCGCTCTTCGATGCGCCCCGGCGGCTGATCCGCGCCGACGGGCCGGCCGAGGTCGGGGCCGCGCTCGCCGCGCTCGACGCGGCGCGGGCCGAGGGCCTCTGGATCGCCGGCTTCGCAAGCTACGAACTCGGCTACGCGCTCGAGCCGCGGCTTCAGCCGCTGATGCCCGAAGGCCGCCGCCTGCCGCTCCTGGCCTTCGGTCTCTACGACGCCCCCGCCGCTGCCGACGCCTTCCTCGCGCGCGCCAGCGCCGAGGCCGGCTCCGCGAGCCTCAGCCTGCCCGCGCCCGGCTGGGCCGCGGACGCACACGGTGCGGCCCTCGCCCGGATCCAGGCCTATATCGCCGCGGGCGACGTCTACCAGGCCAACCTGACGATGGGCATGACGGCAAGCCGCACCGGCAGCGCGCCGGGCCTCTACGCCGCCCTCAGCGCCCGCCAGCCGGTCCGCCACGGCGCCTATGTGGCGCTTCCAGACCTGCCGGTCCTCGTCTCGCGCTCGCCCGAGCTTTTCTTCGCGACCGATGCCGACGGCCGGATCGAGACCCGGCCGATGAAGGGCACCGCCCCTCGCGCCTCCAACCCGGCCCATGATGCAGCCCTCCGGCTCGAGCTCGAGCAGAGCATCAAGAACCGCGCCGAGAACCTTATGATCGTTGATCTTCTGAGAAACGACATCTCGCGGATCTGCACGGTCGGCTCGGTCAGGGTGCCCGAGCTTTTCGCGATCGAGAGCTATGCCACCGTGCACCAGATGGTGAGCCGCGTGACCGGCCGGCTCCTGCCCCGCACTGAACCTTCCGCGATCTTCCGCGCGCTCTTTCCCTGCGGCTCGATCACCGGCGCGCCGAAGATCCGCGCGATGGAGATCATCCGCGAGCTGGAAGCCGGTCCCCGCGGCGCCTATTGCGGCGCGATCGGCTGGATGGGGCCGGACGGCGCGTCGAGCTTCAACGTGGCGATCCGCACGCTCACGCTCTTCGGCGAGAGCGAGGTCGAGCTTGGCGTCGGCGGCGGCATCGTCATCGATTCGACCGCCCATGGCGAATACGAGGAGGCCCTGTGGAAAGCCCGGTTTGCAGAGCTGACACCTGCCTGATCGAGACCTTTCGCTGGGACGGCGCGTCGTTCCACCGGCTCGAGGCGCATCTCGCCCGCGCCCGCGCCTCGGCCGCGGCGCTCGGCTTCGCCTGGGACCGCGCCGCGATCGAGGCGGCCCTCGCCACCGTAACCGGTTCCACCCCGCTTCGCACCCGCCTCACCCTCGGCCGCGCCGGCGACGCCAAGGTCACGACCGGCCCCATCGCCCCCAACCCGCCCGAGTGGCGGGTGATGATCGCACCCGAGCGGCTCGACCCCGATGCCCCGCTCCTGCGGCACAAGACGACCGAACGCGCACTCTACGACCGGACGCGCGCCGCGCTGCCCGCAGGCATCGACGAGGCGCTCTTCCTCAACACGAGCGGCGCAGCGGCAGAAGGCACGATCACCAATCTCTTCGCCGATCTCGGCCAGGGCCTCGTCACCCCGCCCCTCGCCTGCGGCTGCCTGCCCGGCATGCTGCGCGCCGAACTCCTCGCCTCGGGCCAGGCCCGTGAGCAGGTGATCTCCGAGGCGGACCTTTCCCGCGCCCGGCTCTTCATGGGCAACGCGCTCCGCGGCCTCGTCCCGGCGCGGCTCGTCCCCGCCCCCTGACCTTCTCCATTGCAAAAATACCCCGGGAGGGTCCGGGAGGGCAGCGCCCTCCCGGCTGCCTTTAGCGCTGCGCCACGCTCCAGCGCGGGCTCATCCACGGCTCGGAGTTTGCCGGCGCCAGCATGCCGCGCCCGAGGACGTGATCGGCGGCCTTCTCGCCGACCATGATCGAGGGCGCATTGAGGTTGCCGTTGGTGATCCGCGGGAAGACCGAGCTGTCGGCGACCCGCAAGCCATCCACGCCGATCACCCTGCATTCCGGATCGACCACCGCCATCGGATCGTCGCGCCGGCCCATCCGCGCGGTACCGCAGGGATGATAGGCGCTCTCGGCGTGCTCGCGGATGAAGCTGTCGATCTCCGCGTCGGTGCCGTAGCCGGCGCCGGGCTGGATCTCGTGCTTGACGAAGGGCTTGAACGCCTCCTGCGCGAAGATCTCGCGGGTGAGCCGCACGCATTTGCGGAACTCCGCCCAGTCGTTGGGATGCGACATGTAGTTGAAACGGATGAGCGGCGCCGCCTTCGGGTCGGCGGAGGCCAGCGTCACCGCGCCGCGCGACTTCGAGCGCATCGGCCCGACATGGGCCTGGAAGCCGTGCCCCTCGGCCGCCGCCTTGCCGTCGTAGCGCACCGCGATCGGCAGGAAGTGGTACTGGATATCCGGGTAGTCGACGCCCTTGTCCGAGCGGATGAAGGCGCAGCTCTCGAACTGGTTTGACGCACCGAGCCCGGTCCCGGTAAAGAGCCACTGCGCCCCCACCATCGCCTTGCCCATCAGGTTCCAGTACTTGTAGAGCGTGATCGGCTTCTTCGAGGCATACTGCATGTAGATCTCGAGATGATCCTGCAGGTTGGCCCCGACCCCCGGCCGATCCGCCACGACCCCGATCCCGTGCCCGGCAAGATGCGCCGCGGCGCCGATCCCCGAGAGCATGAGAAGCTTCGGCGTGTTGATCGAGGAGGCCGCGAGGATCACCTCGGCCCGCGCCCCGATCACCTCGACCTTGCCGCCGCGCTCGACCTCGACGCCCACGGCGCGGCCGTCGCGGATCACCACCTTGAGCGCGAGCGCCCGCACCAGCGTGCAGTTCTCGCGCTTCAGCGCGGGCCGCAGATAGGCATTCGCTGCCGACCAGCGCCGGCCCTTGAAGATCGTCGCCTCCATCGGCCCGAAGCCTTCCTGCTTCTCGCCGTTGTAATCGTCGGTGACCTCGTAGCCCGCCTCGCGGCCGGCCTCGACGAAGGCGTGGAAGAGGGGATTGGCGCGCGGGCCCCGCGTCACATGCAGCGGGCCGGAGGTGCCGCGGAACCCGTTCGCGGCACCATTGCCGCCGTGCCAGGTTTCCATCCGCTTGAAATAGGGCAGCACGTCGGCATAGGACCAGCCCGCCGCGCCGGCCTCGGCCCAGTGGTCGAAATCCCGCGCGTGGCCGCGCACGAAGACCATGCCGTTGATCGAGGACGAGCCGCCGATCACCTTGCCGCGCGGCGTGACCAAGCGCCGGTTGCCGAGATGCGCCTCGGGCTCGGACTGGTAGCCCCAGTCGTAGATCCCCATGTTCATCGGGTAGCTGAGCGCCCCCGGCATCTGGATGAACGGCCCCGCATCGGTGCCGCCATGCTCGATCACGATCACCCGCTTGCCGGCCTCGGCGAGCCGGTAGGCCATCGCGCACCCGCCCGAGCCCGCGCCCACGACCACATAATCGGCTTCCATCTCGCGCCCTCCGCTTTCAACCGCCGCGCGGACCTGGCCCGCGCCCCTCGTCGCTCAGTACGGCGCCTCGACCGGCCCCATGCCGACGTAGACGCTCTTGATCTGGCTGTAGTGCTCGATCGCCGCCTTCGAGTTCTCGCGCCCCACGCCCGAGAGCTTGACGCCGCCGAACGGCGCCTCCACCGGGGCGAGGTTGTAGGCGTTGATCCAGCACGACCCGGCCTCGAGCCGCCCGACCAACCGGTGCGCGCGGGTCAGATCGCGGGTGAAGACCCCCGCCGAAAGGCCGAATTCCGTTGCATTGGCTCGGGTTACGACCTCGTCCTCATCCTCGAAATCGAGCACCGCCATCACCGGCCCGAAGATCTCTTCCCGGGCGATCGCCATCGTGTCGGTGACATCGGCGAAGACCGTGGGCCGGATGTAGTAGCCCCCGTCCCCGGCCCGCGCGCCGCCGGTCACCAGCCGCGCACCCTCGGCCTTGCCCGCCTCGACGTAAGCCAGAACCTTCTCCATCTGCGCGGCCGAGACGACGGGGCCCATCTGCACCGCCTCGTCCATCGGATCGCCGAGCCGGATCGCCTCGGTGCGCTCCTTGAGCCGGGCGAGGAACCGTTCCTTGATGCCCTTCTGGACAAAGACCCGCGTGCCGTTCGAGCAGACCTGGCCCGAGGAGTAGAAATTGCCCAGAAGCGCGCCGCCGACCGCATCCTCGACATCGGCATCATCGAACACGATCAGCGGCGACTTGCCGCCAAGCTCCATCGTGACATGCCGCATCCCCTCGGCCGCGGCGGCATAGACCTTGCGCCCGGTCGGCACCGAGCCCGTCAGCGAGACCTTGGCGACGCGCGGATCGGTGATCAGCGAGGTCCCCACCGCACCGCGGCCCTGCACGACGTTCATCAGCCCCGCCGGTAGCCCGGACTCGACGAGAATTTCCGCGACTTTCAGGGCACATAGCGGCGTGACTTCAGACGGCTTGAAGATCATCGCATTGCCCATCGCGAGCGCCGGGGCCGACTTCCAGCAGGCGATCTGGGTCGGGTAGTTCCAGGCGCCGATGCCGACGCAGACCCCGAGCGGCTCGCGCACCGTGTAGACGAAATCGCGCCCCAGAGGGATCGTCTCGCCGGTGACGGCGGGCACGAGGCCCGCGAAATACTCCAGCGCGTCCGCGCCGGAGGTCGCGTCGGCGACCAGCGTCTCCTGCAGCGGCTTGCCGGTGTCGAGCGTCTCCAGCTCCGACAGCGCGCGGTTGCGCTCGCGGATCAGGTCGGCGGCGCGGCGCAGGATGCGGGCACGCTCGACCGGCTTGACGAGCGCCCATTCCGCCTGCGCCCGCGCGGCCGAGGCGATGGCGCGCTCGACCACGGCGGGCGTCGCCTCGTGGACGCGGGCGATCACCTCGCCGGTCGCGGGGTAGATCACCTCGATCTCGGCGCCTGCCCTGTCCTCGAGATAGGCGCCATCGACGAAATGGCTGGCTTTCGGCTGCGCACTCATTCGGTCGTCTCCAGTTCGCGTTCCAGGTAGTCCATGACGATCTCGGCGGCCCCGGCACCATCCGGCGTTCCGGCTTTCAGCGCCTCGCGGATGTAGACGCCGTCGATCATTGCGCCGAGGCCCTGCGCCACCGCCTCTGCGCGCACGCCGACGAGCGGGCGCAGGTCGTGGCAGAGGTTCGAGTTCAGCCGCCTCTGGTAGATGCCGAGCAATCGCCGCGCCTCGGGCAGGGTCTGGGCGAGGACGTAGAAATTCAACCACGCGCCAATGGTTTCGCGGCGAAAGCTCGAGCTCGCGAAGCTCGCCCGGACGATGCCCTGAAGCCGGCCGCGAGGCCCCTCGGCGGCCGCGAGTGCGCCGCGCACCTCGGCGCCGTAGAGCGTCAGGATATGGCGCATCGCGGCGAGGAAGATCTGCTCCTTGGAGCCGAAATAGTGATGCGCCAGCGCCGAGGACATTCCCGCCCGCTTGGCGATCTGGCTGACCGTGACATCCAGCGATCCGGTGCGGCCGATCTCGGTGATCGTGGCCTTGACCAGGGCCGCCTTGCGAATCGGTTCCATCCCAACTTTCGGCATCCGCCCGCCCTTTCCGATGTGGACTCTATCGCTACACGAAGTTTTATTGACTCGTCAATCAACAAAAATAAAACCGCGCCCCGCAGAGGTTCCCTTGAGAAATCTGACAGTTGGACTAGTCTTTTCCGCACGACATGCCCGGAACCGCTGCGGCGGCCCGAGATTTTTTTCTTGCGCTCCGACGCGGGATGTATGTTTATTGATCCGTCAATCAAGAAAACAGGGAGACAGCGAATGACCCTTTCCAAGACCCTGCGTGCGACACTGCTGGCCACGGCCGCGCTCACCGTCGCGGCGCCGGCCTTCGCCGCCGGTTGCGACAAGGTGGTGTTCTCCGATGTCGGCTGGACCGACATCACCGCCACAACCGCAGTGACCACGACGATCCTCGAGGCGCTCGGCTACGAGACCGACGTCAAGGTTCTGTCGGTGCCGGTGACCTATACGGGCCTCGCCGAAGGCGACATCGACGTCTTCCTCGGCAACTGGATGCCGACGATGGAAGCCGACATCGCCCCCTACCGCGAGGCGGGCACGGTCGATACGATCGGCCGCAACCTTGAGGGCGCGAAATACACGCTCGCCACCAACAAGGCGGGTGCCGATCTCGGCATCACCGACTTCGCCGCGATCGCCGCGCAGAAGGATGCGCTCGAGGGCAAGATCTACGGGATCGAGCCGGGCAACGACGGCAACCGGCTGATCATCGACATGATCGCGGCGAACCAGTTCGGGCTTGATGGCTTCGAGGTGGTGGAAAGCTCCGAACAGGGAATGCTGGCACAGGTCGGCAACGCCGACAGCGACGGCAAGCCGATCGTCTTTCTCGGCTGGGAACCGCATCCGATGAACGCGACCTTCGAGATGACCTACCTTTCGGGCGGCGACGATGTCTTCGGCCCGAACTTCGGCGGCGCCGAGGTCTTCACCAACACCCGCAAGGGCTATGTCGCGGAATGCGCGAACACCGGCAAGCTGCTCACCAACCTCACGTTCACGCTCGAGATGGAAAACGAGATCATGGACGGGATCCTCAACGACGGCGAGGCGCCGGACGAGGCCGCCAAGAAATGGCTTTCCGAGAACATGGACGCGCTCGGCCCCTGGCTTGACGGCGTGACCACGAAGGACGGCGGCGACGCGATGGCCGCCGTGGAGACCGCGCTGAACTGACAACCGGTTCGCGCGAGGTCCCTCTCCGTCACACTCCCTGCGGCGGAGAGGGACATTTCTACCAGAACGGGGAAACCGTGGCGCGGGCCCGCGCGGCCGGCCGCGATTTTGGGGATGAGGGATGGACTGGCTCGAACAGCTTTGGCTCGCGGATCACAAGATCCCGGTCGGAAAGGCCGCAAAGACACTTTTCGACTGGATGAAAGACAATCTGAAACCGGCCTTCCGGCTGATCTCCGACGTCATGGATGCCATGATCAACGGCATCCTCTGGCTGCTGGACACGCCGCATCCCCTGGTCATCGTGGCGATCTTCGTCGCGATCACCTGGCTCGTGCAGCGGAACTGGAAGACCTGCGTGATGGTGGCGCTCGGTTTCCTCTTCATCCTCAACCAGGGCTACTGGGACGAGACGATGCAGAGCATGACGCTGATCCTGTCGTCCTGCATCGTCTGCATGGCGGTCGGCGTGCCGATCGGCATCGCCGCCGCCCACCGGCCGAGGCTCTATGCCGCGATGCAGCCGATCCTAGACCTGATGCAGACGCTGCCGACCTTCGTCTACCTGATCCCGGCGATCATCTTCTTCGGCCTTGGCATGGTGCCCGGCCTTCTGGCGACCGTGATCTTCGTGCTGCCGGCGCCGATCCGGCTGACGCATCTCGGCGTCTCCTCGACGCCGACCGCGCTCATCGAGGCGCTGACCGCGTTCGGCGCGACCAAGCGGCAGGTGCTCTTCAAGGCCGAGCTTCCTTACGCCTTTCCCCAGATCATGGCCGGTCTCAACCAGACAATCATGCTGTCGCTGTCGATGGTCGTCATCGCCGCCCTCGTCGGCGCGAGCGGGCTCGGCGTGCCGGTGATGCGGGCGCTGCAGTCGGTCAACACCGCGCTCGGGTTTGAATCGGGCTTCGTGATCGTGGTCGTGGCCATCGTGCTCGACCGGATGCTGCGCCGGGGGAGCGCGCAATGAGGGGGGACGCCACAATGATCGGCCAGGACATCGCGGTCGAGTTCGACAAGGTCAACATCGTCTTCGGCGAGCATCCCGAACGCGCCCTGCCGCTGATGGATGAGGGTTTGAGCCGGGGCGTCATTCAGAAGCGCACGGGCCAGGTGCTCGGCGTGCATGACTGCTCGCTGACGGTCGCGAAGGGCGAGATCCTCGTGCTGATGGGGCTCTCGGGCTCGGGCAAGTCGACGCTCCTGCGCGCGGTCAACGGGCTCAACCCCGTTTGCCGCGGCAAGGTCACGATCCATGACGAGGGCTGGAGTTGCGAGGTCGGCAGCGCCTCCGCACCCGACCTGCTCAAGGTGCGGCGCGAATGCGTGGCGATGGTGTTCCAGCAGTTCGGCCTGCTGCCCTGGCGGACGGTGCGCGAGAACGTGGGCCTCGGCCTCGAACTTGCCGGCCAGACCCCGGCCCAGCGTCGCGCCAAGATCGACGAACAGCTCGCGCTGGTCGGCCTCAGCGACTGGGCCGAGCGCAAGGTGGGCGAGCTCTCCGGCGGCATGCAGCAGCGCGTCGGCCTCGCCCGCGCCTTCGCCACCGAGGCGCCGATCCTCCTGATGGACGAACCCTTCTCGGCGCTCGATCCCTTGATCCGCACCCGGCTCCAGGATGAACTGCTGGAGCTCCAGGAAAAGCTGCACCGCACGATCATCTTCGTCAGCCACGACCTCGACGAGGCGTTCAAGATCGGCAACCGGATCGCGCTGATGGAGGGCGGGCGCATCGTGCAATGCGGCACCGCGCGCGAGATCATCGCCAACCCGGCCTCGGACTATGTCGCCGATTTCGTAGCGCACATGAATCCGCTCGGCGTGCTCACTGCCTCGGACATCATGAAGCCTCCGTCAGGCGAGGCGGCGGACGGCCCCGGCGTGCCGCCCGACGCGCCGGTACGCGAGGTGATGGAGCTGTTGCGCGAAGTCCCTGCGCTCTCGGTGACCGAGGGCGGGCAGACGCTCGGCCAGATCACGCGGGAAAGCGTGATTGGCCGGCTCCTCGACCCGCGCGGGTGAAGGGCGGGCTCAGTCCCGCGACATAAGCTCGACGAGGGCGGTCAGCGCCTTGTCGTCGAGCCCGGCCTCGACGCCGCGATGGGCAAGGTCGCTGAAAAGCTGCGGCAGCTCCGCATGTGCCCCGAGCGCGCGGAACGTCGCCAGCGCGTCGTCGAGCGCCGCGGCATAGACCGTCATCGTCGCGGGCGGATTGTCGAACTTGCCCGCCGGAACGGTGTCGGAGAAGTACTTGTGATAGGCGGGCAGGACCCCCATCGACACCGGTATCTGTGAGGCGAAGACGTCGAGCGGGATGCCCGCCTTGCGGCAGACGAGCCCGCCGTAGATCATGCCGAACATGAAGCCCTGCCGGGTGGTGAAGAGTGCCGCGAAGAGCGCCGCGATCATGCCCGCCCGGTCGCCTACCCGTGCCGAGCCGCCGCCAAGCGTGCGGATGATCGGCGCGCATCTTTGCCAGACCGGCTCCGCGCCGACCATCAGAAGCACGGTCTCGGGCAGGCTGATGCCGGTCGGATAGGCGTTGATGATGCCGATCATCCAGTCCGCCCCCTGCCCGTCCAGATGTGCGGCCAGCGCCTCGGCATCCTCGGCCCCGCCGGTGCTGAGCTCGATGATCGTGCGCCCCGATACCGCGTCGCCCGCCGCGCCGAGCAGTTCCAGCGTCTTGTCGTGCGAGGCGATGCAGATCACCGTCACCGGGCTTGCCCGGAGCGCCTCGGCCGCCGAGCCCGCCTGCACAGCACCCGCCGCGACGAGCGGCGCAGCCTTCTCCGGCGACCGGTTCCAGACCGTCACCGCGTAGCCGCCCTTGATGAGCGCGGCCGCGAGCGCACTGCCCATGGCCCCGAGGCCGATCACCGAAACGTCCGACATGCTGTCCCCCTCTCCAAAAAGGACAGCCTACCCCGGATCGGACCATCCACCAAACATCCGGCCCTGCAGGTTCAGATGTTCGCCGCTTCGGGCGGCGGTGTGACCGCGCGCCGCTTCAGCTGCGCCTCGCGCCAGGTCATGTAGCTGATCGCCGCGATGATCAGCGCGCCGCCGGCCAGCACGAAGGGATCCACCGCCTCGCCGAAGGCGAACCAGCCGAGCGCCGTCGCCCAGACGAGTTGCAGGAAGGTCACCGGCTGGGTCACCGTCAGCGGCGCGGCCGCGAAGGCCCGCGCCATCGTGTAATGGCCGAGTGTCGCGAAGGCCGCGACCACGCCGAGCCAGCCGAGCTGTTCGAGGCTCGGCCACACCCAGACTGCGATGGCAAAGGGTGCGAGCCCCAGCGTCACCGTCAGCGACATCAGCGCCACGATCGTCGCCGGGGACAGGGAGGCCGAGAGCCGCTTGGCGAAGAGGTAGGAGACGCCGAAGCACATCGCCGCGCCGAGCTGGGCGATGTGGCCCGCGCTCACCTCCCGCACCCCCGGCCGAAGGATGATCATCGCCCCGACGAGCGCCACGCCGATCGCGACCAGCCGCCGCGCCGCGAGCCGTTCGCCAAGGAAAAGTGCCGCGCCGAGCGTCACCACGACCGGGTTCAGGTAGCCGATCGCCGTGACCTCGGCGACCGGGATCCGCGCCATCGCGAAGAACCACAGCGACACCGCCAGCACATGGAAGGCACCGCGCCCGGCGACCAGCGGCCAGACCCCGGCCGCCTGCGCGCGTCGGAATGCGGGCAGAAGTGTCGGGGCGAAGAAGAAGATGCCGTAGACGAAGCGGATGAACGCCGCCTCCACCGCGGGCAACCCGGTGCCGAGATGGCGCACCGTCCCGGTGACCGCGACGAACGAGAGCCCGGTCGCGAGCATCCACAATATGCCCGCGACGGGGCGACCTTGATCGACGGCGGTCATGGCGAGACATGACCTTATCGTGGCGGCGGGCGCAAGGCTCAGCCCACGGCGAGCCGTACCGCGATCGAGATCATGACGAGCGCCACCCCGCCGTCGAGCACCCTCCAGGCTGCCTCCCGCGCGAAGACCGGGGCGAGGAGCCGCGCGCCGAAGCCGAGCGTGAAGAAGAACGCGAAGGAGCCGAGCGCCGCCCCCGCCCCGAACGCCATCTCTCGGCCCGGGTACTGCGCCGCGATCGAGCCGAGCAGCACAACCGTGTCGAGATAGACATGCGGGTTGAGCCAGGTGATCGCGGCGAGCGTCGTGAGGACGGGCCCGAGCGCCCCCGGCCCCGCGCTTCGCGGCGCGAGCGCACCACCGCCCCGAAGCGCCGACCAGCCCGCCCGGAGGCCGTAGGCGAGGAGGAATGCCACGCCGCCCCAGCGCAGCGCCTGGCCGAGCCAGGGCGCCACCGCGCTCGCCGCCGCGAAACCCGCGACACCGGTGGCGATCAGCACCGCGTCCGAGGTCGCACAGAACAGCACGCAGGCCAGCACATGCTCGCGCCGGAGCCCCTGCCGCAGCACGAAGGCATTCTGCGCCCCGATCGCCATGATCAGTCCGACCGACACCTGAAATCCCGAAAGTCCTGCCGCCAACATCCACCCCTCCTGTCGTCACGGGCTTGACTAGCGGGCGCCTTGATGTAAGTCGAATTAATGTTTCTGTTCTGTATTAAATTCTACTAATGCATGACCCGGCCCAGCTCCAGGCCCTCGCGGCGATCCTGCGCTCCGGCTCGTTCGAGGCGGCGGCGGCGACACTCCATGTTACGCCCTCGGCGATCTCGCAGCGGCTGAAGGCGCTCGAGGAGCGGCTCGGCACGGCCCTGGTGACCCGAGGCCAACCGGCCCGCGCGACCGCCGCCGGGGCCCGCCTCGCGCGCCATTTCGAGGATGTGCAGCTCCTGGAACACGCGCTCGCCGCCGATCTCGGCGCAAAGCTCGCGGCAGAGCGGCCAACGGTGCGGATCGCGGTCAATGCCGACAGCCTCGCGACCTGGGTCCTGCCCGCGCTCGCCGCGGTGCCGGATCTGCTCTACGACCTGGTGATCGACGATCAGGACCATTCCGCCGACTGGCTGCGTCGCGGCGAAGTGCAGGCCGCCGTGACCGCGCATGACGCACCGGTCGCGGGCTGCGACAGCCACCCGCTCGGCCAGCTGCGCTGCATCGCGTCGGCAAGCCCCGCCTTCATCGACTGGTGGTTCGCCGAGGGCGTCACCGCCGAAACACTCGGCCGCGCCCCCGCGCTGATATTCAATCAGAAGGACCGGCTTCCAACCCTCTGGGCACACCGCCTCACCGGCCGTCGGATCGCCCCGCCGAGCCATTACCTCGCCTCGAGCCGGGGCCATGTCGACGCCGCCCGGCTCGGCCTCGGCTGGGGCATGAACCCCGAGCCCCTGATCCGCCGCGACCTCGCCGCGGGGCATCTCGCGGCACTCGTGCCGGACGCGCCGCTGGATATCGCGCTTTACTGGCAGGTCGGGCGGCTGACAGGCGCGGCGATGGCGCCTCTGACACGTGCGGTCCGCGCCCAGGCGGCGGCCGTCCTGCTTCCGCCCCTTCCAGCCTGACCCGCCACGGCGAAGACGCGCAGACGGCCAGCCCCGCCACCGGGATGGGCGCGACCGCCCTTCCCCTTCATCCTGCCGCAAATATCCCCGCCGGAGGCACCGGGCCGCCCCGGCGACCCGGATCCCGATCGGTCAAGCCCAAGGGCTCAGGCGAACTGCTTGGCGACCTCTTCGGGAATGTCGAAATTCGCCGTGACGTTCTGGACGTCGTCATCGTCCTCGAGCGTGTCGATCAGCTTCATCAGCTTCTGCGCCGTCTCGAGATCGACATCGGTGCGGTTCTGCGGCTTCCAGATGAGCTTGGCTTCCTCGCTCTCGCCGAGCGCCGCCTCGAGCGCGTCCGAGACCGCCGACAGTTCGGTATCGGCGCAATAGATCCAGTGGCCGTCCTCGTCGGTCTCGACATCGTCGGCACCGGCCTCGATCGCCGCCTCCATCACCGTATCGGCGTCACCGGCACTCAGCGGATACATGATCTCGCCCACCCGGTCGAACATGAAGCTGACCGAGCCGGTGGTGCCGAGGTTGCCGCCATGCTTGGTGAAGTAGCTGCGCACGTTCGACGCGGTGCGGTTGAGGTTGTCGGTCATCGCCTCAACGATCACCGCGATGCCGTTCGGGCCGTAGCCCTCGTAGCGGATCTCGGTGTAATCCTCGGCGTCGCCGCCCATCGACTTCTTGATCGCGCGGTCGATCACGTCCTTGGGGCAGGACACCGCCTTGGCCGCCTTCACGGCAAGCCGCAGGCGCGGGTTCTTCTCGGGGTCGGGGTCGCCCATCTTTGCGGCGACGGTGATCTCCTTCGCCAGCTTCGAGAACAGTTTCGAACGCGCCGCATCCTGCCGCCCCTTGCGGTGCTGGATATTGGCCCATTTTGAATGGCCGGCCATGACCTTCTCCGTCGATCCTTCGGGTTTCGCGCCTCTATATGTCAGCGCCCCGCCTGCCCGCAAGCCCGAGCCGGCATCCGGCGCTTGCATCCGCCTTCGCGGGCGGTTTCAGTGGGGCGGCATAGCCGGAGCGCGCCATGACCCAGGACCAGATCATCCTCTTCACGCTCTTCGGCCTGGTCTTCGCGGCGCTGATCTCGGGGCGCTGGCGCTACGACCTCGTGGCCTTCACCGCGCTCATCGCGGGCGTTCTCGCCGGCGTGGTGCCGGCCAAGACCGCCTTCGCCGGCTTCGGCCATCCCGCGACGCTCGTGGTGGCCCTGGTCCTCGTCGTGTCGGCCGGGCTCACGCGCGCGGGCGTCGTGATGCTGATCACCCGCACCTTCGTCGACACCGGACGCGGGATCGGCGCCCATATCGCGATGATGGGCGCGGTGGGCGGCATCCTCTCCGCCTTCATGAACAACGTGGCAGCACTCGCGCTCCTCATGCCGGTCGACGTGGCGAGCGCCCGCAAGGCCGGCCGCGCGCCGGGCCTGTCGCTGATGCCGCTCTCCTTCGCGACGATCCTCGGTGGTATGGTGACGCTGATCGGCACACCACCCAACATCATCATCGCCACGATCCGCGAGGATGCGCTGGGCGAAAGCTTCCGGATGTTCGACTTCGCTCCAGTGGGGGGCGTCGTGGCGCTCGCGGGCCTCCTCTTCGTGGCGCTCGTCGGCTGGCGGCTCATCCCGAAGCGCGAGGACGAGGGCGCGGCGCGCGACACCGCGGCCTACGTCGCCGAACTGATCGTGCCGGAAGACTCCAGGCTCGTCGGCAACACCATGGGCGATCTCTATGACGAGGCCGACAAGGCCGGTGTCGCGCTCATGGCGCTCATCCGCGGCGACAAGCGCCGCTACGGCGCGGCCCGGAGCGAGACCCTCGCCGGCGGTGACGTGATCCTCGTCGAGGCCGAGGCCGAGCCGCTCGACGAATTCCGCGCCGCCCTCAAGCTCGATTTCGCCGACCACCGCCGCAAGCACTATCTCGAGGCCGAGAAGGCCGGCTTCACGATGGTCGAGGCGGTGGTGCGGACCGATGCGCGGATCCGCGGCAAGACCGTGGAGGCAGTCGGGCTGATCTGGCGCCACCGTACGGCGCTCATGGGCATCTCGCGCCGCGGCCACCGCATCAAGGGGCCGCTCGGCAAGGCAAAGATCCGCGCGGGCGACATCCTGCTCCTGCTCGCGCCATCCGAGACCGCAGACGAGGTCGTCAACTGGCTCGGCTGCCTGCCGCTCGCCGAGCGCGGGCTCGCGCTGACGAAGCAAGACCATACCTGGCCCGCGATCGCGATCTTCGCGGCGGCGGTGCTCGCGGCGAGCATCGGGCTCGTCGACCTGCCCGTCGCGCTCGGCGCGGTGTTGGTCGGCTACGTGGCGACCCGCGTGCTGCCGCTTGCCGAGATCTACGACCATATCGAATGGCCGGTGATCGTGCTCCTCGGCTCGATGATCCCGCTCGGGGCCGCGCTCGAGAGCTCGGGCGGCACGGAACTCATCGCAAGAGGCCTCATCGCGCTGACGGCAGGCGCGCCGGCCTGGGTCGCGCTTCTGGTGCTGATGGTGGTGACGATGACGCTGTCGGACGTGCTCAACAACACCGCGACCGCGATCGTCGCGGCGCCGGTCAGCATCGCCATGGCGAACGCGCTCGGCGCCTCGCCGGACCCGTTCCTGATGGCGGTCGCGGTCGCCGCCTCCTCGGCCTTCCTCACGCCGATCGGGCACAAGAACAACATGCTGATCCTCGGCCCCGGCGGCTACGAGTTCGGCGATTACTGGCGGATGGGCCTGCCGCTGGAAATCCTCGTCATCGCGGTGGCCCTGCCTTCGATCCTTCTGGTCTGGCCGCTCTGATCCGGCAACCGCGCCGTTCCGGCGCGACGAGATCCCTCGCCGTCGCGCAGAGAGCGAAGGCTCACGCCACCATCGACGAGTCCAACCGCAAGGCGCCCCTGCCACTTTCTGTCGTCAAATACTCTCGGGGGTGAATTGCTGCGCCAGCAGCAAGAGGGGGCAGACAGCCCCCTCCCCAACGCCGCGCGCAAGCGTGGCGTCACGATAGGCGTGACGCCGAAGGCGTCTCCGCCAGATTGCCGTCAGAGCGGCCAGAGGATCGGGATCATCACGCTCGCGGTGATGGCGAGCGTCAGGTTCAGGGGGATCCCGACCTTGAGATAGTCGGTAAATCGATACCCCCCGGGCCCGTAGACCAGCATGTTGGTCTGGTAGCCGATCGGCGTCGAGAACGCCGCCGAGGCTGCGAACATGATCGCGACGACAAGCCCCCTCGGATCGAGCCCGAGCGAATGGCCAAGTTCGATCGCCACCGGCGTGAAGATCACGCCGACGGCGTTGTTCGACACGATCTCGGTCAGGAACATGGCGAGCAGATAGACCGCCAGCACCACGAGTTGCGGCGGCAGGTCGCTCAGCGCGGGGCTGATCCAGCCGACGAGAAGCCGCGCCGCGCCGGTCTCGTCGAGCGCCGCACCGACCGCCAGCATCGCAAAGATGAGCGCGAGAAGCCGCCCCTCGATGAACGAGAATGCCTCGTCCGCGTCGATGCAGCGGGTGAGGAGCACGACCGCGACACCGACGAACGACAGCGCCAGGATCGGCGCCACGCCGAGCCCCGAGAGCGCGACGATCCCGGCCAGGACCGCGAAGGCCACCGGTGCCATCTTACGGCGGTAGGCCTTGACCGTCGGCTTCGAGACATCGACGAGGTCCATGTCGGCCGCGAGCCGCTGAATATCCTCAGGCGCGCCTTCGAGCAGGAGCGTGTCGCCCACCACGACGACAAGGTCGTCGAGCTGACGGCCGATGTTCTGGTTCCGCCGGTGCACGGCGAGCGTGTAGACGCCGTAGCGCCGGCGCAGGCGCAACTCGCCCAGCGAGCGGCCGATCATCCGGCAGCCCGGCGATATCAGCACCTCGACCGTCTCGGTCTGCACCGAGGAGAGCTTGTCGACGAGGCGGATCTCCTTGCTTTCCTGCATCCCGAGCAGCTCGGCCATCTCGGTCCGGAGCACCACGCGGTCGCCAGCCTGCAGCACCACCGGCGCGAGGTCGCGGCGCAGCGACGCGTCGCCGCGCAGAACGTCGATCACCCGGACGCCCGCGCGCTTGAAGAGATCGACCGAGAGCACCGACTGGCCGATAAGGTTCGAATCCTCGGGCAGCGCCACCTCGGTAAAGAACTTGAGCTTGCGCCGGTCCGACAGCATCCCCCCCATCGACTGCCGGTCGGGCAGGATCCGGCGGCCGATCGTGGCGATGTAGACCATGCCGATGAGGACCTGGATCGCGCCGAGGGGCGTGATCTCGAAGATCGTGAAGGGCTCCATCCCGCTCTTGCGCGCAACGCCGTCGACGAGCAGGTTCGTCGAGGTGCCGATCAGCGTCAGCGTGCCGCCGAGGATCGCCGCATAGGACAGCGGGATCAGCAGTTTCGAGGCCGAGACGTTGAGCTTGCGCGCGATCGAGACCATAACCGGGATCATCACCACGACGACGGGCGTGTTGTTGAGGAAGGCCGAGGCGATCGCCACGAAGCCGAAGAGGATGATCAGCGTCACCGTCGGGCGGTGGTCGGCATTGGCCTCGGCCGTCTGGGTCAGCCATTCGAGTGTGCCGGTCCGGACGAGCGCCCCCATGATCAGGAACATCGCGGTGATCGTCCAGGGCGCGGGATTGGTCAGCGCGTTCAACCCGGCCTCGTAGGGCAGAAGGCCGAAGACGAGACAGAGCGCCGCGCCGCCTATCGCGACGACCTCGACGGGGTAGCGCTCGCGCACAAACATCACGAACATGCCGAGCACGATCAGCAGCGCCAAGACTGCTTCGCCGTTCTGCGAGAGGGGAAGGTCGATCATTCAGCGGTCCTGCTGTTCGTGGAAAACGATGGACGGTTCGGTTGCGGGCAGCACGAACGGGCCCAGTTCCTCGCGGCGGGACGGGCGCGGCTGGACGAGGAAGAGCCCCGCGAAGACCAGCGCCAGTGCCGCCCAGACCCAGAGCGAGTAGCGTTCGCCGAGGATCAGCATCGACCAGAGGACGCCGGTGCCGGTCACGATATAGGCGACCTGTGCCGCGAAGACCGCGCCGCCGTGCCCGACGACCCAGACATAGCCGGCATAGGCCAGCGCATGGATCGCCGCAGTGACGACGAGCGCCGCGTCGGCGTCGGTCAGCGGCAGCGCGGGCGTGATCCAGCTGCCGCTCGCCACCACCGCCGGAAAGACGAGGACCACGCCGACGAGCGAGGCGCCGGTGAGAAGCTGGACGGGGTCCAGCCCGGCCGTACCCATCCGGCCGAGCCCCGCCGCCTCGACCGCGTAGAGCGCCGCCGCGGCAAGCGCGAAGGGCACGAAGACGAGCGCCGCGCGGTCGGGAAGGCTCGCCTCCGGCAGCACGATCATCAGGATGCCGGCGAGCCCGGCGAGGATGCCGAGGAAGCGCACCGGCTCGGGCCGTTCGAGACCGAGGCCGAAGGCCATCGGCAGCGCGAACATCGGCACCAGCGCGATGAACACCGCGACGAGACCGGCCGGCAGCCCCTCCTGCGCGGTGTAGAAGGCGGCGTTCGGCAGGATCGTCCCGAAAAGTGCTATGAAGACGTAGCGCGAGAGCGCGGGCCGCGTCAGCGGCAGCCGCCGCCTTGCAAGCACGAGCCAGAGCCCGAGCAGCGCCGAGCCAATGACGAGCTGCCAGAAGATGATGCCGAAATGGCGGTACCCGCCCATCACGACGATCTTCGACAGGGGCGCGGTCAGCCCCCAGCTTCCCCCGATCACGAAGAGCGCGAGAAAGAGCCGGCGCGCATCCATCAGGGCCGCGCCCCCTCGAGCCCGCCGCCGACGCGGATCATGCGGATCTTGGTGGCCTTCCCGGTGCGGTCGTCGGTCTCCACATAGGTGCCGCAGAGCGTCGCCTCGCCGTTCGCGGGCGTGAAGCGCTCCTTCGGCATGCCGGTCACGAAGCGGCGCATCGGTTCGAGCTTGTCCATGCCGATGACCGAGTTGTAGTCGCCGCACATCCCGGCATCGGACTGGAAGCCGGTGCCGCCGGGCAGGATCTGCGCATCCGCGGTCGGCACATGGGTATGGGCGCCGACGACGAGGCTCGCCCGGCCGTCGCACCAGTGGCCCATGCCCATCTTCTCGCTCGTCGCCTCGCAGTGGATCTCGACGACGGCGGCCTGGACAGCCCCCCCGAGCGGATGAGCGCGCAGGACCGCATCGATGGCCGAGAACGGATCGTCGAAGGGCCGCTTCATGAAGACCTGGCCGAGAACCTGCGCCACCAGCACCTTGCGCCCGCCCTTCGCCTCGAACACCCGCGCGCCCTTGCCGGGCGCGGTCTTGGCGTAGTTGATGGGTCTCAGGATCCGCGGCTCGGTCTCGATGTAGGACAGCATGTCCTTCTGGTCGAAGGCATGATCGCCGAGCGTCACGCAATCGGCCCCGGCAGCGAGCAGCGCCTTGGCGTGATCGGCCGACAGCCCCGCCCCGGAGGTCGCGTTCTCGCCGTTCACCACGACGAAATCGAGCCCCCATTCGGCACGCAAACCCGGCAGGCGCGCGGTGATCCCCGCACGCCCCGACCGCCCCACCACATCGCCCAGAAACATCAGCCTCATGCGCCCTGCCTAAGGCCCGGCAGGCGCGAGGGCAAGCGCGGCGACGCTACGCCGGCTCGGAAAGCGCCGCGCGGGGCGTGCAGGACACCCGAACCGGCGCGAAATGAGGCATCCCGCCGGAGCTGCCTTATCAGCGGATTGGCGCGGCTCGCGTATCGCCTCAGCGACGTTCGCCCGGTTCGACGCGCCCCATGCGACCGCCGCGCCGCGCCGGCTTGGCCGGGGCGGTCAGCCCCGCCGTCAGCACCGCCGTCATCGGGTGGTCTGGCCGGTCGAGGCCGTAGTGCGACAGGAGCGCCCGGAGCGCCTCGGGCTGGTCGGTGTCCATCGCGATGCTCAGCGCCCAGTCGAGGAAGATCGACCGGCATTCCGGCGCCGTGATCCCCTCGATCGCATAGCTTTCGCGGATCAACCCTTTCGGGTCCGCCCGAGACATCTCCATGATCTTCCTCGCCATACCCGCTTATCCCGCCGTTCGGCCCGGCGGCATAGGATCATGCCGCAAGAACGCGCGCGATAATGGCCGCGACGCGATCCTTGTGGCCTTCCATCTGCGACGCCATCCCGTCGAGATTCGACGCTCCGGTCTCACGCAGGAGGAACGCCTGCCCGCCCGCGCCGATCGCCGTCATGTCGAGCGGCTGCTCGGTCAGAAGCCGCGCCCCGGACTGGAGCCGCCAGAAGAACCGGTAGGCTTCCTGCAACGCGGCTTCGTCCTCGCGCGTGAGATAGCCGGCCTTGAGCCCGGCGCGAAGCTGGGCCTCGACCCGCCGCGCGGGTGCAGCGGACCTCAGTGCGCCGACTTGCGCGAGGAGCTCGATGTCCTGCAGCCGGCCGGGGCCGATCTTCGCCTCCCAAGCGCCGTCGGGCGCCTTGGCCGCGAAGATCCGATCGCGCATCTCGGCGACGTCGGGCAGCACCCGATCCGCCCCGCCCTTCGCGGCGAGGACCGCCATCCGCGCCTCCTCGACCTCGGCGGCGAGGGCGAAATCGGCTGCCACGGGCCGCGCCCGCGTCAGCGCCAGATGCTCCCAGGTCCAGGCCTCCTCCATCTGGTAGGAACGGAACGACTGGATCGCGGTCGCGACCGGCCCCTGTCGGCCCGACGGGCGGAGTCGCATGTCGACCTCGTAGAGCCGCCCGTCCGCCATCGGCGCCGAGAGCGCGGTCACCAGCGCCTGCGTGAGCCGCGAGTAGTAAGCCCTGGCAGCAAGCGGACGCGGCCCGTCCGAGGCGTCCACCCCGTCCGCGTCGTAGATCACGATCAGGTCGAGATCGGATTGCGCGTTCAGCCGCTCCGCCCCGAGCGAGCCCATGCCGAGCACCACCGCGCCGCGCCCCGGCGGCTGTCCGTGCTTGCGGGCGAACTCCGCGACCACGACCGGCCAGAGCGCGGCGAGGACCGCCCCGGCGAGATCCGCGTATTCGCGTCCCGCCTGGCCCGCATCGATCAGCCCGCGCAGGTGGTGGACGCCGATCCGGAAATGCCATTCCCGAGCCCAGATCCGCGCCGAGGTCAGCCGCGCCTCGTAATCCGCCCGCTCCTCCAGCCGTTTGGAAAGCACCTCCACCAGCGCGGCCGTGCCCGGCCAGGGCGCGAAGAAATCCCCGCCGATCACCGCATCGAGTACCGCCGCGTTGCGCGACAGATAGCTTGCGAGCCCCGGCGCCGTTGCGCATATGTCTACAATCAGGTCGATAAGCTGCGGATTGGCCTCGAAAAGCGAGAAAAGCTGCACCCCGGCGGGCAGCCCGGCCAGAAAGCCGTCGAACTGGCGCAGCGCCTCGGACGGGTTCGCGGCGCGGTCGAGCCGCGACAGGATCTCGGGCTGGACCCGCTTGAAGATCGCCACCGCGCGCTCGGAACGAAGCGCCGGATAGGAGCGCCAGCCCTCGACGATCTCGCGCATCTCGGCGCTCATCTCGGGGCCGCTGCGCGTCTCGCCGGGAGCGAAGAAGCCCTCGGTCAGCTCGGCCACCCGCTCCAGCCTTGCATGAAGGGCCGAGCGGAATGTTTCGGTATCGGCCTCGCCGCACATCCGGGCGATGCGGTCGAACCCGTCCGGCGTCGTCGGCAGGTCGTGGGTCTGGGCATCGGCCACCATCTGCACCCGGTGCTCGATCTCGCGATGGGCGCGGTAGAGTTCGGTGAGTTCCGCTGCGTCGGCCTCGGGCACCCAGCCCTTCGCGGCGAGCGCGGCGAGGCCGCCCACGGTGTCGCTCGCGCGTAAGGACGGGTCGCGCCCGCCGGCGATGATCTGGCGGGTCTGGGTGAAGAACTCGATCTCGCGGATGCCACCCATCCCGAGCTTCATGTTGTGCCCCTCGAGCACGATCGGCCCGTGCAGCCCCTTGTGCTCGCGGATCCTCAGCCGCATGTCGTAGGCGTCCTGGATCGCCGCGAAGTCGAGATGGCGGCGCCAGACGAAGGGGGTGAGGGTCTGAAGGAACCGCGCCCCGGCCGCTAGATCACCACCGCAGGGCCGCGCCTTGATGTAGGCGGCGCGTTCCCAGGTGCGGCCCTGCGCCTCGTAATACTGCTCGGCCGCGGCCATCGAGATGCAGACCGGCGTGACCGAGGCGTCGGGGCGGAGCCTAAGATCGGTGCGGAAGACATAGCCGTCGGCGGTGAGGTCCGACAGCATCGCCGTCATCTTGCGCACCACGCGGATGAAGGCGGCGCGGGCCTCCTGCACGTTGTCTGGGGCATAGCGGGTTTCGTCGAAGAGGCAGATGAGGTCGATGTCGGAGGAATAGTTGAGCTCTCCAGCCCCGCCCTTGCCCATCGCCAGAGCGACGATGCCGCAGGCGGTATCGGCATCCCCGGGCACCGCGCCCGGCACCTTGCCGCGCCGGATCTCGTCGGCGGCAAGCGCGCGGAGCGCGTGGTGGACGGCAGCATCGGCCAGTCGGGTCAGCGCGCCGGTGACCTGTTCGAGCGGCCAAACGCCGCCGAGGTCGGCGAGCCCGGCGAGCAGCGCGATCCGCGCCTTGGCATGGCGCAACGCCGGGCCGAGCGCCTCGCTGTCGAGCGCGACGAGCCCCGCGAGTTCGGCATCGAGCGCCGCCTCCGGCGATCCGGCGAGCGCGGCTTCGAGCCAGTCGGCCTGGCGCTCCATCAGCCCGGCGAGATAGGGGCTGCAACCCGCGGCTCCTTCGAGAACCGCCCGGACCTCGGGTGCGAGCGCCGCGAAGCGGGCGCGCGGCTCCTCGATCCTAGCCGGTTCGAAAGGAATGGGGCAGCGAGTCAGGCGTGCGGCGAATGTCATGGCCCGACACTACAAGTCCGCCGGGCGGCGTCAACGACCGCCCGCGCCCGCCGCCCCCCCGATCAGCGCCCCCGGCGCCACTCGTCGAGCGCGGGATTGGCGTCGCGGGCGGTCGGCGCAACGTGCCGCGCGGCGTGGCTTTGCGGCGCCGATGCGGGCCGGTTGCGTAGGTAGTGCGCCTCGCGCGCACCGAAGTAGAAGCCGACGATGGCGGCAAACAGCCACCAGAGCGGCTCGGGAACCGTCGAAAGGCCGGTCATGCGGCGCGCGAAGCCCTCCGGATCGACCATCGCATGGACGAACAGGCCGATCGTGCCGAGTGCCAGAAGCGGCCGTGGCAGCCGGTTCAGCCCGTTCACGAAGCGGTCGAAAGCGCCGGGTCCGGCGCTCTGGAACTCCGTCCCGAATGCGTCGAGCGCGGCGAGATAGGCCGCCTGCCCCGCTTCCATCCGCTTCGTGGCATTCGGGGTGAAAACCTCCGCCACCGAGGTCGCCGCCTCGCCGATCGCCGTGGCGGCGGCCGGCGCGCCGAGGATTCGTCCGATCACGCCCATGCCGCGGTCCTTTCGCGATGTTCGGCCTCGCTGAGGTGGAAGCGGGGCGCGATGAATGCCTCGGCACGGGTGATCCAGCCGCCCTTGCCGCCACTGCGGCGGCGGACGTACTTGCGGCTCGCCGGCCGCGCGTCGGCGAGCGCGTAGTAATGGTTGCGCCTTGCGATACCGTAGGCGTCGACGATCAGGTCCGGCGCCTCCTCGGCGGCACGGTGGGCGGCGGCGATGGTGCGCGGCCCGATCACCCCGTCATCGGCCATCGCGTGGCCCATCTCGGTCAGGAGCCGCTGCAGGATCTTCACCGCGCTGGCGCCGGCATTGACATACATGTCGAAGACCGGCGGCTGCAGCACTTCCGGAAGGTCGTGGATGCGGGGACGGCGAAAGTAGTGCTCGACGAAGATCGCCACCGCCCGGTCGCGGCTGAGGCGCCGGACGTCGGCCTCGGTGACCCGCCCGTCGCCCGTCAGGTCGATCCCGAGCCGCTTCAGCGTGCGGATCGTGACCCCGTACTTCGTCGCCCCGCCGGGATCGTCGGGATCGTTCACATAGCCGCCCTCGCGGGCGACGATCTCTCTGGCGATGTCGGTGACGCTTCGCATGGCCTCTCCCCGCAAATCCGGGGAAAGGCTCGTTCGAAAAGGTTAATTCGTCGCGGGCTCAGCGTCCGGTTCGACATACATGCCCTGATCCTTCAGGGCGTCGATCACTTCCTTCGGCATGTAGGTCTCGTCATGCTTGGCGAGGATCTCGGTTGCCTCGAACGTGCCGTCGACGAGCTTGCCGGTCGCGACTACGCCCTCGCCCTCGCCGAAAAGGTCGGGCAGCACGCCCTCGTAGCGGACCGGGATGACCGCGCCGCCGTCGGTGACGTTGAAGGTGATCGCGGCACCCTGGCCGCGCACGAGGCTGCCCTCCTCGACCAGCCCGCCGATGCGGAAGGTCTCGTTCGGGGCGGGTGCCTTCTCGGCCACTTCGGAGGGCGAGCGGAAATACTGCAGCGCGTCGGGTGCCGCGTAGTAGAAGGCCGCGAAGCTCGCAGCCATCGCCACCGCGGCGAGAACGAGGATCTGGATCCGGCGCTGTTTCTTCAATCCCTTCATGGCCGCCTCACGGGAAGACCGGCGCGAGCATCAGCCCCGCCGTCTCGTCGAGCCCGAGCATCAGGTTGGCGTTCTGCACCGCCTGCCCCGAGGAGCCCTTGTTGAGGTTGTCGAGTGCCGCGACGACTAGCGCGCGGCCCGGCTTGCGGTCGCCGATCACGCCGATATGGCAGAAGTTCGAGCCCGCCACCGCCCCGGTCCCCGGCGCCTGGCCGAACGGCAGGACGGTGAGGAACGGCTCGGCGGCATAGCGCGCGGCGAGGGCTGCATGGATCGCCTCGGCCTCGCCCCGGACGTAGCAGGAGGCGAGGATGCCGCGCGACATCGGCACGAGGTGGGGGGTGAACATGATCTCCACCTTCCGCCCCGCGATGGCGCTGAACTCCTGGTCGAACTCGCCCAGGTGCCGGTGCTTGCCGCCCTGGCTGTAGCCGAGGACATCGGTCTGGCGCTCGGTGAAGAGCATGTTTTCCTTCAAGCTGCGCCCGGCCCCGGAGATACCGTTCTTCAGGTCGCAGATGATCTCGTCGAGGTCGATGAGACCGGCCTCGATCAGCGGCCGAAGCGCGAATTGCACAGTCGCCGCATTGCAGCCGGTACCCGCGACGAGCCGCGCGGAGCGGATCTCGTCCCGGTAGAACTCGGTCAGGCCGTAGACGGCCTCTTTCTGCAATTCGGTCGCCACATGCGGGGCACCGTACCACTTCTCGTAGGCCGCCGGATCGCGCAGACGGAAATCGGCGCCGAGATCGACGACCTTGACCGACGCCGGCAGGTCGCGCACCAGCGCCTGGCTGAGACCATGCGGAAGGGCCGCAAAGCACAGGTCGATCCTGGAAAAGTCGATCTGTTCTATGGTCGAGAGCGTGGGCAGCTTCAGGTGGCGTAGCTGCGGATAGACGCTCGCCATCTCCTGCCCGGCCTTGCGGTCGGCCGAGAGCGCCGCGATCTCCATCGCGGGATGGGTGGCGATGATCCGCACGAGTTCGGCGCCGGTATAGCCGGACGCGCCGAGGATCGCGATCTTGTGGGTCATGGGGACCTCCGGTCGGGTACGGGGTGCTTGATGTCCGAGTGAGGGGCGGCTTTCAACCGGATTCTTCGTGATCGGCGCCGGGGCCCGGCGTATCGAGGCTTCCTGCCAGGCTCGCCGTCGCGACGCGCCAAGAGGCACTCCTGGATTTACGCTATGATCCGAATGGCCGTTCGGCCGATTCTCTTTACGGGAGGGCCATGCGATGGAAAGCCGCACGCAGAAGTCTTTCACGGCATCCGACGGCATCCTCATCCGGTACCGGGTGGCGGGCGCCGGTCCGCCGGTCGTCCTTCTGCACGGCTTCAGCATGTCCTCCGAGATGTGGTGGCAGAACGGCGTCGCCGCGGCGCTCGCCGGGCGCTACCGGCTCCTCGCGCCGGACATGCGGGGCCACGGCGACAGCGACAAGCCTCGTGACCCGGCGCGCTACGGCCGAACGCTGGTCACGGACGTCGCGGAGTTGATCCTCACCGAGGCGCCATCCGGCGCGCATATCGTCGGATTTTCCATGGGGGCGGAGCTCTCGCTGCCGCTCGCGGTCGACCACCCGGAGATCATCCGCTCGCTCTATCTGATCGGCTCGGGCTGGTCGCCCCCCGAGATCGTCGATGAATACCGGATCCACATGGACTGGGCGCGCGAACGTGCGGAGCAGGACGCCGCGAACGACCTCGACGCGCTTTCCGCGCTCGTGGACGCTGTGGAGGCGACGGTTGGGCTGCCGGAGGCGCAGATCGCCGCGCTCGACCTCCCGATGGCCGGGATTGCGGGCCAGCTCGACGTGGAGCGGCCTCATCTGGAACGGCTCGCACGCGCCCGGCCCGATTTCGACCTCGAGATCTTTCCGGGCGTCGATCACATGGGCTCGTGGAAAGATCCCCGGCTGCCGGGGCGGATCGGTGCCTTTCTCGATGCTCAGCCGCGCTGATCGGCGCGATTGGACAGGCTCCCTAGAAGCACCCGCCCGGAATCCGAACTGCGCGTCATCCGCAAGACAAATCCACGTCAGGCCGCCTCGAAGCTGATCTTCCGGCGCAGGAACTGGGTCGCCTTGTTCGACACCCGTGCCGGGTTGCCGGTCGTGAGGAACTTCGACACGGTGCCGGAGCCGAGGAAATCGGGATGGCGGTCGAGATAGTCCTTGAGGCTCGCGGCGACGAGTTTGGCCTGCGAATAGACCTTGACCTCCGGCCCGAGCGCGGCCTGGAAGGCCGGCTCCATCAGCGGGTAATGCGTGCAGCCGAGGATCGCCGCCTCGGGCTTCGGCATCCGCCGCAGAAGCGCCTCGACATGGGAGCGCACCAGCGCCTCGGCGAGGATCTCGTCGCCTTCCTCGATCGCGTCCACGACGCCGCCGCAGGGCTGCGCCTCGACATCGACGCCGATGGCACGGAAGGCCAACTCGCGCTGGAAGGCGCGGGAGGCCACCGTCGCGGGCGTGGCGAAGAGCGCCACATGCTTCACCTCGACCTCGCGCGGCGGCGAGTTGTCGCCCCATTGCCGCTCGGTCAGCGCCTCGATCATCGGGACGAAGACGCCGAGCACGCGCTTGTCCTTCGGCACCCAGGTCTCCTGCATCCGCTTCAGCGCGGCGGCCGAGGCGGTGTTGCAGGCAAGGATCACGAGGTCGCAGCCCTCGGCCCAGAGCCGCTCGACGCCTTTGCAGGTCAGGTTGAAGATGTCCTCGGCGTCACGCACGCCGTAGGGCGTATGGGCGTTGTCGCCGTAATAGACGAAGGCCACATCCGGCAGCGCCTCGGCGACGGCGTCGAGGACCGTGAGCCCGCCGAGACCCGAATCGAAGATGCCTACCGCCATGCCCTGCCCCCTCCCCGCGCCGCAGCGTGAGCATGTGGCGCGGTGTTTATTCGTGAATTCAAGGCCATAGCCGAAAGGCGGTCATGACCTTCCTATCCGTAACTCATACGTCGCTGTTCGACGGAAATCCATCGCCAGTTTGGAAGGCGAGCAAGGCCGCCCCGCCGCGCGGTGGCGGGGCGGAAGAATTACTCGGCAGCGGCCATCAGCGGCGCCCCGCCGGCGCGGATCGTCGCCAGCAGCTCCTCGCGCCGTTTGGCGGCGGCGCGCTGCGCGGCCTCCTTCACCGGGCCGAAGCCGCGGACCTGCAGCGGCAGCTCGGCGAGCGCGATCGCCGCGTCGAGCGTCTCGGGCCGGACCTTGGGAAGGACTTCGGCCATGTCCTTTTCGTACTCGGCGATCAGCGCCCGCTCCATCCGCCGCTCGGTCGAGCGGCCGAAGATGTCGAGCGGCGTGCCGCGCAGGCCTTTCAGCTTCGCGAGCATCCGGAAGGCCCGGAGCATGCCGGCCCCGTATTCGCGCTTGGCAGGTCGGCCGTTCTTGCCCTCGCGCGAGAAGATCGGCGGGGCGAGGTGGAAGGTCATCTCGAAATCACCGCCGAACTCGGCACGCGCCTTGTCGGCGGTTTCGAGATGGAGCCGCGCGACCTCGTACTCGTCCTTGTAGGCCAGGAGCTTGTGATAGCCGAGCGCCACCGCCTCGCGCATGTCGGCGGGCGCCGCATCGACGAGCTTGCGGTAACGGCGGGCGTAGCGGGCGCTCTGATAGGCGACGAGATGTTCGGCGCGGAAGGTGATCCGCTCCTCGAGCGTCATCGGCTTCGCGTCCGGCTCCTGGGTCCACTCCGCCGTCTCGGCGGGGCGTTCGGCGGCCCAGCGGCCGATCTCGAAGGCGCGCAGGTTGCCCTTCACGGCCGCACCGTTGAGCTCGATCGCCTGGCGGATCGCGTCGGCAGAGAGCGGCACGAGGCCCATTTGCCACGCAGCGCCGAGGATCAGCATGTTGGAGTAGATCGAGTCCCCCATCAGCTTCTTGGCGAGTACCGACGCGTCGAGGAAACTCACCCGGTCGCGGAGCCGCGCCTCGATCGAGAGCTTCAGCCCCTCGGTCGGCAGATGGAAGTCGCGGTTGCGGGTGAAGGCGCCGGTGATGATCTCGTGCGCGTTCACCACCGCGCCGGTGCGGCCGGTCTTCATCAGGCCGAGCACCTTGGCGCCGCCGGTAACCACGAGATCGCCGCCGATCACGCAGTCGGCCTCGCCGGCCGCGACCCGGATCGCGTTGATGTCGGAGGGTTTCTCGGCGAGGCGTAGGTGGATGTTCACCGCGCCGCCCTTCTGGGCGAGGCCGGCCATCTCCATCATGCCCGCGCCCTTGCCGTCGAGCTGCGCGGCCTGCGCGAGCACCGCGCCGATGGTCACCACGCCGGTGCCGCCGACGCCGGTGATCAGCACGTTGTAGGTGCCATTGATCGCAGGCAGCACCGGCGCGGGCAGGTCGGGCAGCGCAAAGTCGGCGGCCGCGGCCTTCTTCACCTCGGCGCCCTTCAGCGTCACGAAGGAGGGGCAGAAGCCGTCGAGGCAGGAGAAGTCCTTGTTGCACGACGACTGGTCGATGGCGCGCTTGCGGCCAAGCTCCGTCTCCACCGGCACGATCGACACGCAGTTCGACTGGATGCCGCAATCGCCGCAGCCCTCGCAGATGTCGGTGTTGATGAAAACGCGCTTGTCGATGTCGGGGAAGGTGCCGCGCTTCCGGCGCCGGCGCTTCTCGGCCGCACAGGTCTGGACATAGACGATGACCGACACGCCCTTGGTCTTGCGGAACTTCTCCTGCACCTCGGGCAGCCCGTCGCGGGTGTGGATCTCGATTCCCTTGGGAAGTTTCGAAAGATCCACGTCCTCCTTCTCGTCATAGACGAAGGCGATGTGCTCGACGCCCATCGCCTGGACCTCGCGGACGATGCGGTCGGCGGAAAGCTCGCCCTCGTTCGGCTGGCCGCCGGTCATCGCCACGGCGTCGTTGAAGAGGATCTTGTAGGTGATGTTGGTCTTGGCGGCCAACGCCGCGCGGATCGCGAGCGAGCCGGAATGGTTGTAGGTGCCGTCGCCGAGGTTCTGGAACACATGCTCGGTCTTCGAGAACGGCGCCTGGCCGATCCAGTTCACGCCCTCGCCGCCCATCTGCGTGGGCCAGAGCGTGTCGCGGTCCATCCAGACCGCCATGAAGTGGCAGCCGATGCCGGAATAGGCGATCGAGCCCTCGGGCACCTTGGTCGAGGTGTTGTGCGGGCAGCCCGAGCAGAAATAGGGTGTGCGCTGCGCCAGTTCCGGCACGTTGTCGGCGCGCCGCGCCGCCGCCACCTCTTCGAGCGCCGCGCGCATGTGGTCGGTCGCCCTGCCCTCCTCGATCAGGATCTGGCCGAGCTTCTCGGCGATCATCGCGGGGTCGAGCGCGTAGCGGGTCGGGAACAGCTCCTCGCCGTAGTTGCCCTTTTTCCAGCCATAGACCCGGCGCCCCTGGCGGTCGTCGAAGATCGATTCCTTGACCTGGACCTCGATCAGCTTGCGCTTCTCCTCGACCACGACGACGAGGTCGAGCCCCTCGGCCCAGTCGTGGAAGCCCTTCATGTCCAAGGGCCAGGTCTGGCCGACCTTGTAGGTGGTGATCCCGAGCTTCTCTGCCTCGGCGGCGTCGATGCCGAGCATCTGGAAGGCGTGCATCAGGTCGAGCCAGTTCTTGCCCGCCGAGACGATGCCGATCTTGGCGCCCGGCTTGCCCCAGACCCGGCGGTCGATGCCGTTGGCGCGGGCGAAGGCCTCGGCCGCGTGGCGCTTGTAGTCGATCATCCGGATTTCCTGCTGGACCGGATTGTCGCCGAGCCGGATGTTGAGCCCGCCTTCGGGCATCCGGAACTCCGGTTCGACGAAAGAGAGGCGGAACGGATCGCCATCGACGACGGCGGTCGCCTCGGCGGTGTCCTTCATGGTCTTGAGACCGACCCAGACGCCGGCGTAGCGGGAAAGCGCCCAGCCGTAGAGGCCGAAGTCGAGGAGTTCCTGCACCCCCGCCGGGCTCACCACCGGCATGTAGACATCGACCAGCGCCCAGTCGGACTGGTGCAGCGTGAGCGAGCTTTCGGCGGTGTGGTCGTCGCCCATCGCCATCAGCACGCCGCCATGTTTCGACGTGCCGGCAAGGTTGGCGTGGCGCATTACGTCGCCGGTGCGGTCGACCCCCGGCCCCTTGCCGTACCAGAGCGAGAAGACGCCGTCATACTTGCCCTCGCCGCGAAGCTCGGTCTGCTGGGTGCCCCAGATCGCGGTCGCGGCGAGATCCTCGTTCAGGCCCGGCTCGAACCGGATGTCGTTCGCCAGAAGCAGCTTCTTCGCCTTGGCCATGTTGAGGTCGACCCCGCCAAGGGGCGAGCCGCGATAGCCCGAGACATAGCCGGCCGTGTTCAGTCCCGCCGTCCGGTCACGCTCCTTCTGCATCAGCATGAGCCGGACGAGCGCCTGCGTTCCGTTCAGGAGGACCGGCGATTTTGCCAGGTCGTATCGGTCATTGAGGGTGATTTCCGGCTTCGACATCTGCTCCTCCCCGCTGTTCGAGCGCAGCTTCATTATAGGTCAAAAACACTGACCTACAAAGCCTCTTTTTTCTGACCGGTCAGACGACTATATCCCCTTTTCCCTTGGGTTTTGCTTTCGCGGCCAGCGCAATTCGGCCATAAAGCGGGGGCCGAAATCGACAGAAAGATACGGTATGGACTGGGACAAGCTCAGAATATTTCACGCGGTGGCGGATGCCGGCAGCCTGACCCATGCGGGCGAGGCGCTGCACCTATCGCAGTCGGCGGTGAGCCGGCAGATCCGCGCGCTCGAGGAGAGCCTGAACACGACCCTGTTTCACCGCCACGCGCGGGGACTGATTCTCACCGAGCAGGGCGAGCTTCTGTTCGACGCCACCTCGTCGATGAACAAGCGGCTGGAAACGGCGGCGGCGCGGATCCGTGACAGCGAGGACGAGGTCTTCGGCGAGCTTCGCGTCACCACGACGACCGGGTTCGGCACGCTCTGGCTCGCGCCGCGGCTCGGCAAGCTCTATGAACGCTATCCCGACCTCAAGATCGAGCTGATGCTCGAGGAGCGCGTCCTCGACCTGCCGATGCGCGAGGCCGACGTCGCGATCCGCATGAAAGAGCCCTCGCAGGCCGACCTGATCCGGCGGCGGCTGATGAACATAAGGATGCGGCTCTACGCCTCGCCGGACTACCTCGCCGCGGCCGGCACGCCGACCGAGGTCGAGGATCTCGCGAGCCACCGGCTGGTCAGCCAGAGCCCCACCGCCCCCCAGGTCTCGGCCGGCGCGACGCTGGTCCAGTGGCTCTTGTCGAACGACATCCGCTCGACGCTCGCCGTGAACAACTATTACGGCGTGCTGCAGGCGGTGCTCTGCAATCTCGGGATCGGCGTCCTGCCCGACTACCTTACCGAGGACTTCCCCAACCTCGTCCGGGTGCTGCCGGAGGTGGAATCGAGCGAGGTTCCGGTCTTCCTCGCCTATCCCGAGGAATTGCGGCAGTCGAAAAGGGTCGCCGCCTTCCGCGACTTCGTGCTGGAAGAAATCATCAGCTACCGCCGCCAGCAATCCGACGGGGCGGCAATCTGAAGTTGAAGTGAGGCATGATGGCAACGCATAGCCGCCATGCTTCCCCTACGGCATCTTTTCCCTTGATCGCTCCGCCTCCAGGTCCTAGGTGGGAATAGAAGGTGGTGATTGAAGCAATTCTCATCGTCTTCTACCTCCCTGTTGGACTTGGGCCGAGCTTGTCTCGGCCTTTTTTTTGTTTTCGCGGATCCCTCACCGTGTAAATTCGGCGCCATCAGCCCGCTTTCGCCCGGATCGCACGATGTCGGACCCTTACGATATGTCATGCCACTGCGGCGCCACGCGTTGGACGATCGCGCGCGCGGCGCGCGGCACCCTCGTGAAATGCTATTGCGCCGACTGCCAGACCTTCGCCCGCCATCTCGGCCACGGCACCGACTGGCTCGACGCGGCCGGAGGCTCCGCGATTTTCCAGACGGCACCGCACAATCTCGGCTTTCCCGACGGCATGGCCCATGTCGCGCTGCTGCGGCTCGGCCCGAAGGGCCTGTTCCGCTGGTACGCCGACTGTTGCGGGACGCCGATCGCCAACACCCTCTCCGGTCCGGGCTTTCCCTTTGTCGGCGCGGTCCTGCAGCCGGACGAGAACCGCTTCGGCCCTGTCCGGGTCTGGGCGAACACTGCCGCCGCGCGCACCCCGGTGAAAGCCAGGGGCATTGCGCGCGCGGTCCTCGGCGTTCTCGGCCGCGCCGCGCTGGCCCGCCTCACCGGCAGCTACAGGACCAATCCGTTCTTCGACGCGGCCGGAGCGCCCGTCGCGCCCCCCACCGTCCTGAGCAAGGCCGAGCGCGACGCCGCCCGCCCGCACTGACGGCAGAAGCGGTTTCGCCCTTTTCTCTGCCGCCCTTCACCCCTAAAAGACGCGGCAATCGTGCAGCTCCGGGGGATGAAATGCAGGAACCTCAGATCACCGAAGACCTGATTGCCGCGCATGGCCTGAAACCGGACGAGTATCAGCGCATCCTCGAGATCATCGGCCGCGAGCCGACCTTTACCGAGCTCGGCATCTTCTCGGCCATGTGGAACGAGCATTGCTCCTACAAGTCCTCGAAGAAATGGCTGCGCACCCTGCCCACCAAGGGTCCCCAGGTGATCTGCGGCCCAGGCGAGAACGCCGGCGTCGTCGATATCGGCGACGGCCAGGCGGTGATCTTCAAGATGGAGAGCCACAACCACCCGTCCTACATCGAGCCGCACCAGGGCGCCGCGACCGGCGTCGGCGGCATCCTGCGCGACGTCTTCACGATGGGCGCGCGCCCCATCGCCGCGATGGATTCGCTCTCGTTCGGCATGCCCTCGCATCCGAAGACCGCGCATCTGGTGAAGGGCGTCGTGGAGGGCATCGGCTCCTACGGCAACTGTTTCGGCGTGCCGAACGTGGGGGGCGAGGTCCGCTTCCACCCCGCCTATAACGGCAACTGCCTCGTCAACGCCTTCGCGGCGGGCCTCGCGGATGCCGACAAGATCTTCTATTCGGCGGCCTCCGGCGTCGGCATGCCGGTCGTCTATCTCGGCGCCAAGACCGGCCGCGACGGCGTCGGCGGCGCGACGATGGCCTCGGCCGAGTTCGACGACACAATCGAGGAGAAGCGCCCGACCGTGCAGGTCGGCGATCCCTTCACCGAGAAGCGCCTTCTCGAAGCCTGCCTCGAGCTGATGGCCTCGGGCTCGGTCATCTCGATCCAGGACATGGGGGCCGCGGGCCTCACCTGTTCGGCGGTCGAGATGGGCGACAAGGGCGGGCTAGGCATCAAGCTGACGCTCGACCAGGTGCCGCAACGCGAGGCGAACATGACCGCCTACGAGATGATGCTGTCGGAAAGCCAGGAGCGGATGCTCATGGTTCTGAAGCCCGAGAAGGAGGCCGAGGCGCGGGCGATCTTCGAAAAATGGGATCTCGACTTCGCCATCGTCGGCGAGACCATCCCCGAGGACCGCTTCCTGATCCTGCACGGCAACGAGGTGAAGGCCGACCTGCCCCTCTCGAAGCTGTCCTCCTCGGCGCCGGAATACGATCGGCCCTGGGTCGAGACGCCGAAGCGCGCAGCACTCGCGGACGCGCCGCAGATCGACGCCATCGCCGGGCTGAAGGCGCTGATTTCCTCGCCGAACTACGCCCACAAGGGCTGGGTCTGGGAGCAGTACGACACGATGGTCATGGCCGACACGGTCCGCATCCCCGGCCTCGGCGCCGGCGTGGTGCGCGTCCACGGCACCGACAAGGCGCTGGCCTTCACCTCCGACGTGACCCCGCGCTACGTCAGGGCGAACCCGGTCGAGGGCGGCAAACAGGCGGTGGCCGAGGCCTACCGCAACCTTACCGCGGTGGGCGCCCTGCCGCTCGCCGCGACCGACAACCTCAACTTCGGCAACCCGGAGAAGCCCGAGATCATGGGCCAGTTCGTCGGCGCCGTCAAAGGCATCGGCGAGGCCTGCGCGGCGCTCGACATGCCGATCGTCTCGGGCAACGTCTCGCTCTACAACGAGACCGACGGCAAGGGCATCCTGCCCACGCCGACGATCGGCGCGGTGGGGCTCGTCGCCTCGCTCGAAGACCTCATCGCGGGCCAGCCGCAGGACGGCGACATTGCCGTGGTGATCGGCGCGACCGCGGGCCATCTCGGCCAATCGGCGCTCCTCTGCGAGGCCTTCGGCCGCGAGGACGGCGACGCGCCGCATGTCGACCTCGCCGTCGAACGGCGCAACGGCGAGTTCCTGCGCACCAGCCGCAAGCGCTTCCGCGCCGCAACCGACCTCTCGGACGGCGGGCTCGCGCTCGCGGCCTTCGAGATGGCCGAGGCGGCCGGGATCGGCGTCGCGCTCGACAGCGGCGAAACCGGCCAGCTCTTCGGCGAGGACCAGGCGCGCTACCTCGTGGCGGTCGCGGCGGACAAGGCCGAGGCGCTGCTCGAAGCGGCCCGCGCGGCCGGCGTTCCGGCCGCGGCCGTCGGCCGGTTCGGCGGCCGTACCGTGCGTTTCGGCACCGCCGAGGCGCCGTTGGCGGAACTCGCCTCGATCTACCGCTCGGCCTTCGCGGCGGCGGTGGCCTGAGCCGCGAAGCGGCGGCGGGCCTGCGACACCCGGTCAATCTTGCGGGTCCCGGCTGCGGGGCCTACATTCAGCCCAAGCGCATACGGGAAGGACGCCTCATGGCGATGGAAGCACAGGATATCGAAGACCTCATCCGGGCAGCGTTCCCGGACGCGCAGATCACGATCACGGATCTCGCGGGAGACGGCAACCACTACGCCGCCGAGGTCATCGACGAGAGTTTCCGCGGCATGAACCGCGTCCAGCAGCAGCGCGCGGTCTATGCCGCGCTCAAGGGAAAGATGGATGGCGCGCATGGCGAACTGCACGCGCTCGCGCTGACGACCAAGGCTCCGGAGTAACAGCCCATGACCACGACGACCGCCCAGGACCAGATCCGCGACACCGTGACGAAGAACACCGTCGTCCTTTACATGAAGGGCACCAAGGCGATGCCGCAATGCGGCTTCTCCTCCCGCGTCGCGGGGGTGCTGAACTTCATGGGCGTCGACTATGTCGACGTGAACGTGCTTGAAGACGCCGAGATCCGCCAGGGCATCAAGGACTTCTCCGACTGGCCGACGATCCCGCAGCTCTACGTCAAGGGCGAGTTCGTCGGCGGCTGCGACATCATCACCGAGATGACGCTCTCGGGTGAGCTCGACCAGCTCTTCGACAAGAGCGGCGTGAGCTATGACAAGGACGCCGCCGACAAGATCCGCGCCGCCAACGCCTGACCCGGCGCACCGACGGCACCGACGGCACCGCCAGAAACACAAGGCCGCCCCTCGGGGCGGCCTTCGCGCCTGAGGGCGCAGGGTGGGCGGGCGGGGCGCCCGAAGGCGCGAAATCCTCAGCCCGCTTTCCGCTCCTCGATCCGATCGGCCAAAGCCTCGGCCCGCGCCGCGATCTCGGCGAAAGTCTCGGTCACTGCTTCGGGGATCACCGCGACCTCGACCCGTTGCGGCTTGGTTCGCGCATCTGTGGCGACGCGTTCGGCCACCAGCGCCCGCTCCTCAGCGGCGCGGACCTGGTCCTCGAGCCCGGCCGCCTTGTCGGCCAGCATGAGCCCCGCCATCAGCAGCATCCGCGCCTCGGGCATCCGCCCGATCTGCGAGACGAGCGTCGTCGCCTCGTTATCGAGCATCTGTGCCGCCGAGCGCAGGAAATGCTCCTCGCCGTCCTGGCAGGCGACCTGGAACTCGCGCCCGCCGATGGTGATCGACACGTCCGGCATCAGGCCACCTCCTCGATCAGGGGCCGCAGCTCGGAGAGGATCTCCTGCATCTCGGCCATTTCCGCCGCCCGCGCCGCGCGCAACGCCTCGAGCTCGGCCATCAGCGAGCGGTTGATCTGCTCGGGCTCCGGCACGCCGTCCTGCGCGGCCTCGCGCAGCGCCCGCTGCGCCTCGGTCAGGTCGGCGTTGATCCGCTTCTGGCGGTGCAGTTCGGCACCGGCAGCATCGAGTTGTTCGGTCAGCCGCGCGACCTTCTTCTCGAGCGCGTCGACCATGGTCTCCTGCTTTTCCTTGATCGCGCGCACGCGATCGGTGAGCTGCGCGTTGGCCGCGCGCTCGGCCTCCAGCGCCTCGCGAAGCTCGCCCGCCGTCCTGGCTTGCTCGCGCGCCGCAGCGGCGGCCTCCGCCTCGGCGCGCGCCTTTTCCACACCTGCACCGATCCGCTCCAGCGCCGCCGAGATCCGGCGCTCCATTTCGGCTATGTCGCTCATGTGTTGCGGCCCCCTGACCCGGTTTCTGCCTGTGTCATGCCTCTGGGGAACTGCATCCATCCGGTCTTCGCCGGCGAATCGGACGCCCCCCCGCGCAGACCGAGTTTAGACCGAAGGGCTGCGGGATTCCTCCCCCTTTCGGGCCAAGTGCTTAGGCGGCGCGCTTGAACTTGCTCCCGAGCCTGCTATCAAGCCCGCGCGCTCAGCATTCCGGAAGAAGAAGGATCAGGGACTTGGACATCGCCACGCTTCGCGACACACACGCCGATCACTGGGGGAAGGCCTGCGCGCTGCGCACGCTTGCGATGGATGCGGTCCAGGCCGCCAATTCCGGCCACCCCGGCATGCCGATGGGCATGGCCGACGTCGCCACGGTCCTTTTCGAAAAGCACCTGAAGTTCGACGCCTCGACTCCGGACTGGGCCGACCGTGACCGCTTCATCCTGTCCGCCGGCCACGGCTCGATGCTGATCTACGGGCTTCTGCACCTGACCGGCTATGCCGACATGACGCTCGACCAGATCCGCAACTTCCGCCAGTGGGGCGCGATCACCGCCGGCCATCCGGAATACGGCCATGTCAAGGGCGTCGAGACCACGACCGGCCCACTCGGCCAGGGCATCTCGAACGCGGTGGGCTTCGCGATGGCCGAGGAGTCCTTGCGCGCCCGCTTCGGCGCCAAGATCGTCGATCACTACACCTGGGTGATCGCCGGTGACGGCTGCCTCATGGAAGGGATCAGCCACGAGGCGATCGGACTCGCCGGGATGCAGAAGCTCTCGAAGCTCATCGTCCTTTGGGACAACAACGACATCTCGATCGACGGCCGGATCAGCCTCAGCGACGTCACCGACCAGCGCGCCCGCTTCGCCGCGGCCGGCTGGAAGGTCCTGTCCTGCGACGGCCACGATCCGGTGGACATCGACCGCGCGCTGACCGAGGCCAAATCCTCCGACCGCCCGGTCCTCGTCGACTGCAAGACCCATATCGGCTTCGGCAGCCCGAAGAAGCAGGACACCGCCGGCGCCCACGGCTCGCCGCTCGGTCCCGACGAGATCAAGGTGACGAAGGACATCTACGGCTGGACCTATCCGGCCTTCGATGTCCCGGCCGACATCCGCGCCGCCTGGGCGGCGATCGGCAGCCGCGGCGCTGCCGCGCGGGCGGAATGGGAAGCGCGGCTCGCCGCGCTCTCCGACAGCCGCCGGGCAGAGTTCCGGCGCCAGATGGCCGGCGAGGCTCCGAAGAAGCTCTCCGCCGTCATCCGCGCGCTGAAGAAGCAGAACAGCGAGCTCCAGCCCAAGGTCGCGACCCGCAAGGCTTCCGAGATGGTGCTCGAAGTCGTCAACCCGGCGATGCCCGAGACCATCGGCGGCTCGGCCGACCTCACCGGCTCGAACAACACCAAGACCGGCGATCTCGGCATCTTCAACCCCGAGAACCGCAAGGGGCGCTACGTCCATTTCGGCATCCGCGAGCACGGCATGGCGGCGGCGATGAACGGCATGGCGCTGCATGGCGGCGTGCGGCCCTACGGCGGCACGTTCCTCTGCTTCACCGACTATGCCCGCGGCGCGATGCGGCTGTCCGCACTGATGGGGGTTCCTTCCGTCTATGTCATGACGCATGACTCGATCGGCCTCGGCGAGGACGGCCCGACCCACCAGCCGGTCGAGCACCTGGCGATCTGCCGCGCGACGCCCAACACCTGGACCTTCCGCCCCGCCGACCTGATCGAGACGGCCGAGGCCTGGGAACTGGCGCTGACCGCCGAGAAGACGCCGTCGGTGCTGGCGCTCAGCCGCCAGAACCTGCCGACGGTCCGCACCCTGCACACGTCGAGGAATCTCTCGGCCCAGGGCGCCTATGTGCTGCGCGAGGCCGAGGGCAAGCGCCGGGCGATCCTGCTGGCGACCGGCTCGGAAGTGGAGATCGCGCTCAAGGCCCGCGACCTCCTGCAGGCCGAGGGCATCGGCACCCGCGTCGTTTCCATGCCCTGCATGGAACTCTTCGCGGCCCAGGACGAGGCCTACCGCAAGCGCGTCCTGCCCGCGGGCCCGGTCCGCGTCGCGGTCGAGGCCGCGGTGCGCCAGCCCTGGGACCGCTGGCTCCTCGGCGAGCGCGGCCGCGAGGCCAAGGCCGCCTTCGTCGGCATGGAGGGTTTCGGCGCCTCCGCGCCCGCCGAGCGGCTCTACCAGGAATTCGGGATCACCGCCGAGGCCGTCGCCGCGCGGGTGAAAGAACTCCTCTAGCACCGAGCAGATTGTCGCATCGACGCCCCGCCGCAACAACCTTCCGGCGGGGTTTTTTCGTCACGCCACGGGACACGTCACCCCATGCCGAAGAGGCTCCTGACCTCCTTGGTGAAGGCGCCGCGCACATCCTTCATCTCGCCCGGCGCGATGTGGCTGTCGAGAAGGTCGAAGACCGCCCGCACCGCCCTGTCGGCATCGCCCAACGGATCGGGCGCGAAGCCCCTCTGCACCGCTGCGACGAAGTCCTCGGCATGACGCATCCGGGCCGGATTGCGGGCCGAGTTCCAGCCCTCGTAGTAGATTCCCCGGATCAGCGTCGGCAACTGCGCGCCGAGGTCGGTCGCCTCGTCGACCGTCAGGTGGTCGCGCACCGCGTGCAGCACCGCCCGCAGCAGCCGGTAGCTCCGCTGCTTGTTGTCCCAGCCGGTGCGGCTGTCGACCTCGTTCACCCAGATATTGGCGGACTGCACCGCCTCGTCGATCATCTTCAGCCCGAGCGCGCTCATGTCGGCTTCCTCGCATCTCCGCATCGGCGGAAGGAAAGCATGGTTCGGCCCGCCGCGCGTTGACGCGGGTCAGTACCCCGGACCCAAGCCCGCTGCATGATTGCCGCAGCCACAGCGGAGCCGCACATGGAAACCGAACCGCAGATCGTCTTTCACGGCATGGATGCCTCCCCCGCCGTCACCGCCGAGATCCACGGCAAGATCGGCAAGCTCGAACAGGTCCATCAGCGCATCACCTCCTGCCGGGTGATCGTCGAGAAGCGCACCGCGCGCGGCCACAAGGGGCATATCTACCAGGTGGCCGTCGAGGCCGAGGTGCCGGGCGGCATGATCATCGTCAACAGGAAGCCTGGCGATCTCGGCGCTCACGAAGATCTGCATGTCGCGATCCGCGACAGCTTCAACGCCGCGCGGCGCCAGCTCGACGAGCATGTGCGCAAGATGAAGGGCGTCGACGTGAAGAGCCACCCCGAGCGCCACCACGGCCGCATCGTGCGGCTTTTTGCGGATGAGGGGTACGGCTTCATCAAGTCGAGCGGCGGGCTCGAGGTCTACTTCCAGCGCGACAGCGTTGTCGGCAGCGACTGGGAGCGGATCGGCCTCGACACCGATCTCGAGTTCAGCCTGATGGACGGCGACAAGGGGCCGTTCGCGGTGAATGTCTCGCTCAGGGGCTAGTTCGCCGCTGCGGAGGAACGATTTTTAGAAAATCGTTCCAAAATCCATTGATGGATTTTGGCTCAGCACAGGATGCGGACCGGCTCGTTGTTGCAGAAGATCACGAACTGACCTGCGTTCTCGACCGCGTGGTAGCCGCGCCGCTTCAGCTCTCGCTCGAACGCCGCGCGGCCGACGATCATCTCGACGTCCCGGACGGAGCGTCGGATCACCCCGCCACGGATCGCCGCCTGAGAGGCAAAGATCGTGCGCAACCAGTAGTCAGGATGCATATGCGGCGCGGGCGTGCTCATGCCGCGACAGTGCCCAGAAACGGTTAACGGAAGGCTAAAGCCAACGGCGACGACGCCCTGACGCCGCGAGCTACTGCGCGCCGGTGTCGCTGCCGGCGATGACGCGCCAGAGCGGCCCGGCCACGCGCGTGACAAGTGGAATGAGAGCCATCCCGAGCGCAAGACCGGACACGCCATCCGCCAGCGCCGTCACCGCCCATCCGGTGAAGCCCGCGATGCTTGGCGGCACCGCATGGCCGACGGCCTCGGCCCAATGGTGGAAGGTGTCGTAGAGCAGCGGCCAGCCCAGCACGTCGAGCCCGTGGATGATGATCGCGCCGCCGACCCAGAGCATCGCCGCGGTGCCGATCGTCGAGAGAAGCGCCATGAGCTTCGGCATCCCCTTCACTAGCCCGGTGCCGAGCGCACGACCGACCCCGGTCCGCGCCGTCGCTGCCATGTAGAGCCCGATATCGTCCATCTTCACGATCAGCGCGACCGATCCGTAGACCGCGACGGTGATCCCGATCGCGACGACGGCGAGCGTCAGCGCCTCCATCCAGAGCACGCCTTCGGGGATCGCGGCGAGCGCGATGGTCATGATCTCGGCCGAGAGGATGAAGTCGGTCTTGATCGCGCCGCGCACGCGCTTTTCCTCCAGATGCACCGGATCGCCCACCTCCATGTCGGCCTCGACATGCGCGTCGCCGTGGGGAAAGAGCTTGTGGAAGATCTTCTCGGCGCCCTCGAAACAGAGATAGGCGCCGCCGAGCATGAGAAGCGGCGTGATCAACCATGGCGCGAAGGCGTTCATGAGCATCGCCGCCGGCAGGAGGATCACCAGCTTGTTGAA
This sequence comes from Albidovulum salinarum, assembly GCF_025673475.1. Lineage (NCBI taxonomy): Bacteria > Pseudomonadati > Pseudomonadota > Alphaproteobacteria > Rhodobacterales > Paracoccaceae > Albidovulum > Albidovulum salinarum. The sequence goes on from NZ_JAOVQO010000017.1 coordinate 45,618, forward strand.
GAGAGAGCCCTTGGTGATCTTCCAGATGATCGGCAGTTCGCGCTTGGCCTCGAAGCCGTGGACGTATTTCGGCGTGACAGCCGCGTCGTCGATCACGACGCCGGCGGCCTTCGACCCGGCCTTGGCCGCCATGCCGGCGACATCGTCCACGCTCGCCGCCGCGACCTTGGCGATCGCGGCCACGTCGTCGAGAAGCGCCAGCAATCCGCTCATGGTCGTCCCTTCCTTGCAAATCGGCGCCAACCTAGCGAATCCGTCCGCCGAGGCAAGGCGATCGCGCCGGCATGTCGCCGGAACCGCCAGAACCGGCCCCGATTCAGCGCACCTGTTTTCGCTAACACCCTCCTGTTTTCGCTACCATGTTGATATAGCGGGTTTTCCCGCCTTCCCTCCTCTGCTATGCGCAGGAACTGGCGCGGCTTGGCTCCCGCGTCTCGGGCACAGGAGATGAGGCACATGACCGTCACCATCGGCATCAACGGGTTTGGCCGGATCGGCCGTTGCACGCTGGCGCATATCGCGGAAGCGGCGCGCAACGACGTCCAGGTCGTCAAGATCAACGCCACCGGGCCGATCGAGACCAATGCGCATCTCCTGAAGTACGACTCCGTCCACGGCCGTTTCGCCGGGCCGGTGAAGGTCGGCGAGAACACCATCGACCTCGGCCGCGGGCCGATCGAGGTGATGTCGACCTACAACCCCGATGAGCTCGACTGGGAAGGCGTCGACGTCGTCCTCGAATGCACCGGCAAGTTCAACGACCGCGCCAAGGCGGCCGTCCATCTCGGCCGCGGCGCCAAGCGCGTGCTCGTCTCGGCTCCGGCCAAGAACGCCGACAAGACCGTGGTCTACGGTGTCAACCACCGACAGCTCACCGCCGAGCATCTTGTCGTCTCGAACGGCTCCTGCACGACGAACTGCCTCGCCCCGCTCGCCAAGGTGCTGAACGACGCGATCGGCATCGAGTCGGGCATCATGACGACGATCCACTCCTATACCGGCGACCAGCCGACGCTCGACCGCCGCCACAAGGACCTCTACCGGGCCCGTGCCGCGGCGATGGCGATGATCCCGACCTCGACCGGCGCCGCGAAGGCGCTCGGCGAAGTGCTGCCGGAACTGTCGGGCAAGCTCGACGGCACCGCGATCCGGGTGCCGACGCCGAACGTCTCGGCCGTCGACCTCACCTTCCAGGCGGCCAAGGACGTGACCGTGGCCGACGTCAACGAAATCGTAAGGGAAGCCGCGGCAGGCTACATGGGCATGGTCCTCGCCTATGACCCGGAGCCGAAGGTCTCGATCGACTTCAACCACACGCCCTATTCCTCGATCTTCGCGCCCGACCAGACCAAGGTCGTCAGCGGCCGCACGGTCCGGGTCCTGGCCTGGTACGACAACGAATGGGGCTTCTCCTGCCGCATGGCCGATGTCGCCGGCGCGATGGGGCGGCTCCTCCAGTAAGGAGCCTCGGGGGGCCTCGCGTCCCCGCCCATGACCAACCGGATCGCCATCGTCCTCGCGGCGCTTGTCGCCGCCTTCTTTCTGGTCGACCACTTCTGGCTGAACCTTGGTGCGCCCCTGTTCCTGGGGCGCAAACTCCTCGATCTCGTCGAATTTCTCGCCATCTGGCGCTGAGACCGCTACTCTACGGTTGACCTGTCGGCTGTATTTTGATGTTAGCGGTAACGGCGCCCGCTCGGGTGCCGGCGATTTTCGAGAGGAGGTTCGCGATGGCAGTGAAGGTGGCGATCAACGGGTTTGGCCGCATCGGGCGCAATGTGCTGAGGGCGATCATCGAGTCAGGACGCAAGGATATCGAGGTCGTGGCGATCAACGATCTCGGCCCGGTCGAGACCAACGCCCATCTGCTGCGCTTCGATTCGGTGCATGGCCGGTTTCCGGCGGAAGTGACCACCACCGCCTCGACGATCGATGTCGGACGCGGACCGATCGACGTCTCGGCGATCCGCAACCCGGCCGAGCTGCCCTGGGGCGACATCGACGTCGTGCTGGAATGCACCGGCATCTTCACCGACCGAGACAAGGCGGCGGTGCATCTCGAGAACGGTTCCTCGCGGGTTCTGGTCTCGGCGCCGTCGAAGGGCGCAGACAAGACCATCGTCTTCGGCGTGAACCACGACACTTTGACGAAGAACGACCTGATCGTCTCGAACGCCTCCTGCACGACGAACTGCCTCTCGCCGGTCGCCAAGGTCCTGAACGACGCGATCGGCATCGCGAAGGGCTTCATGACGACGATCCATTCCTACACCGGCGACCAGCCGACGCTCGACACGATGCACAAGGATCTCTACCGCGCCCGCGCGGCGGGCCTGTCGATGATCCCGACCTCGACCGGCGCGGCACGCGCGGTCGGGCTGGTGCTGCCCGAGCTCAACGGCAAGCTCGACGGCGTGGCGATCCGCGTGCCGACCCCGAATGTCTCGGTCGTCGACCTCGTCTTCGAAGCCGCGCGAGACACTTCGGTGGAAGAGATCAACCAGGCGGTTCGCGAGGCCGCGGACGGACGGCTGCGCGGCATCCTCGGCGTCACCGACCAGCCCAACGTCTCGTCGGATTTCAACCATGACCCGCGCTCCTCGATCTTCCATCTGGACCAGACCAAGGTGATGGACGGGCGGATGTGCCGTATCCTGTCGTGGTACGACAACGAATGGGGCTTCTCCAACCGCATGTCGGACACCGCCGTGGCGATCGGCAAGCTGCTCTGAGCCGCCTTCGGGCCGGAAACCCGCCAAGACCGCAGACGTCAGGGAAGACGCTGTTTCCGTTTGATTTTTGTCGGCGCATTGAGCGGATCGCGCCCGAACAGGCAACGCGCGCCGATGGGCGGTTCGGCTGCGTTCAGGGCGACGGCGGCGACGACGGCACCGGGAATGCCAGGTCGAAGGCCCAGTTGAAGACGAAGGCGTAGACCAGGTAGAAAAGCGCGAAGGACACGTCCATCAGGAAGGCTTGGACCAGGGTGACGCCGAGATACCAGGCAATGAACGGCAACAATATCGCCAGAAGACCCGCCTCGAATAGGACCGTGTGAAGGACGCGCGCCGGCAGTGTCTTGCGAACGGTTCCGACGAGCCGCAGCATCGCGTGGTCGAACAGCAGATTGTAGGCGTAGTTCCACAGCGTCGCGACCGTCGCGCCGACGATGCCGACGACGCCGATGTCGTGCATCGGCAGACCGAACGCCCACGCGCCGAGCGGCGTGACCAGGGCCAGGCCGATGATCTCGAAGCTGATGGCGTGGAGGATGCGGTCTCTTGCCGTGCGCATGATGTCCCCTTCGGTTTTCGGGTCGTCCCGAACAAGTATCCCGGTTTCGGGGGAGGTCGTCCTCGCTTTGCGTGCAGATACACGATCGCCAGCCGGCCGGCGCAAGCGCGCCCGCGTCAGAACCTGGCTTTAAGCGCAGAATCGACGGCGGGGGTCACGAATTTCGACACGTCGCCGCCGAGCCGTGCGATCTCTTTCACGAGCTTCGAGGCGATCGCTTGGCGCCGCGCGTCGGCCATAAGGAAGACCGTCTCGACCGAATCGTCCATCGCGCGGTTCATGCCGACCATCTGGAATTCGTACTCGAAATCCGCGACCGCCCGGAGCCCCCGCACGATCACCGAGGCGCCGACGTCGCGCGCGCAGTCGATCAGCAGGTTCTCGAACGGATGCACCACGATCTCGCCGCCAGTCTTGGCGACGATGGGGACACATTCGGCCTCCACCATCGCCACACGCTCCTCAAGCGTGAACAGCGGCCCCTTGTCGCGGTTGATCGCCACCCCGATCACCAGCCGGTCGACGAGCGCCATCGCCCGCTGGATGATGTCGGTATGGCCGAGCGTGATCGGGTCGAAGGTGCCGGGGTAAAGGCCGATGCGCATGAATCCCTATCCCTCTCGGGTGGTTACGTCACGCTGACGCAACGATATTGCGCGCGCGAATGCAAGTCCCGCCCCGCCGTGGCCGGCTCAGTTGCCCATGATCATCCCGGCAAGCGCATCCTTCTCCATCGCGAGTTCGGAGATCCGCGCCGCGACGAGATCGCCGATGGAGACGAATCCCACCATCGCATCGCCCTCCATCACCGGCATGTGGCGGAACCGTCCCGCCGTCATCTTCTCGAGCACGGAGTCGGCGGCATCGTTGGGTGCGCAGGAGATCAGGTTGCGCGTCATCAGCGCCTCGACCTTGTCGGTCAGGCAGCCCGAGCCCCGGCGGCCGAGGTCGCGCACGATGTCGCGCTCGGAGAGGATCCCGAGCGGCTTCTTGCCGTCGCGCGAGACGACGACCGCGCCGATCCGGCGCTCGGCGAGAAGGCGCGCCGCATCCGCGACAGTCGTCTCGGGCGTCACCGTGATGATGCCGGTCTGATCCTTGGAACGCAGAATCTGGTGAACCTGCATGGGCAAACTCCTGAGCGATAAGCGACTTTCCCTCAACGTCGCGCCTTGACCCGCCGCTGTCAAGCCAGTGCTTCGAGCCGCGCGACCTCGCGTCGCACGCCCTGCGCCAGAAGCTCGGCGAAGCGGTTGAGCCGTTCCACCCGGCGGTCGTCGGGATGGCGGATGAGGTAGAACGACCGCGTGAGCGAGACCTTGTCGGCGAGAACCTTGACGAGATCGGGCGCCGCGGGCAGCGCGAAATCATGCACCACCGCGATGCCGGCGCCGGTCCGCACCCAGTTGAACTGCACCGAGACCGAGTTCGAGGCGAGCGTCACGTCCTCCATCCCGGCCTCGCTCTGGTAGTCGAGTTCCTTGTCGAAGATCAGGTCCTGGATATAGCCGATCGTGCGGTGGCGCTTCAGATCGGCCACCGAGGTGATCGGCGGGTGGCGGTCGAGATAGGCCTTCGATGCGGCGAGGTGCAGCTTGTAATCCGTGAGCCGCTGCACCGTCAGGTGGCCCGCAGCCGGCGGGCTCACCGCGATCGCCATGTCGGCCTCGCGCTTGGACAGGTTGAAGACCCGCGGCTGGGCGACGATCTGGACCTCGAGCCCCGGATGATCGGCGCAGATCTCCGCGACGATCTGCGGCAGGAGGTAGTTCGCGCTGCCGTCCGGCGCGCCGATGCGGATCTGCCCGGTCAGGCCCGGCCCCTCGGATCCGACCTCCTCCATCGCCTCGGCCACCGCCTGCTCGGCGCGGCCCGCATGGACGAGCAGCCGCTGACCCTCGCCGGTCAGCGCATAGCCCTGCGCCGAGCGGTTGAAGAGCCGGACCGTCATCGCCTCCTCGAGCTTCGCGATCCGCCGCCCGACAGTCGCCGGGTCGAGCTTCAGGAGCCGCCCCGCCCCCGAGAGGCTCTCGGTTCGCGCGACCGCCAGAAAGACCCGCAGGTCGTCCCAATCCGCCATGATCCCATCCTTTGCAACATTGCAAAACCCTTTTGGGAAACTGCCCCTTTTCCGGGCAAAACTGCAAGGCTATTGTCGCGCAGCAACTTCGGGAGGCTTCCATGAAAGAACTGACCCACTGGATCAACGGCGAGCATGTGAAGGGCACCTCGGGCCGCTTCACGGATGTCTTCAACCCCGCGACCGGCGAAGTGCAGGCCAAGTGCCCGCTGGCCTCGGCCGCCGAGACCGAGGCCGCGATCGCCAAGGCCGCGGCCGCGCAGCCGGCCTGGGGCGCGATGAACCCGCAGCGCCGTGCGCGCGTCATGATGGCCATGGTCGGCCTGATGAACCGCGACATGGAGAAACTCGCGGAAGCGCTCTCGCGCGAGCATGGCAAGACCATCCCCGACGCCAAGGGCGACCTGCAGCGCGGCCTTGAAGTGATCGAATACTGCATCGCCGCGCCGCAGATGCTGAAGGGCGAGTTCACCGACGACGCCGGCCCCGGCATCGACATGTACTCGATGCGCCAGCCGCTCGGTGTCGTCGCCTCGATCATGCCGTTCAACTTCCCGGCCATGATGCCGCTCTGGCACGTCGGCCCGGCGCTCGCCTGCGGCAACGCGGTGGTTCTGAAGCCCTCCGAGCGCGACCCCTCGGTGCCGCTGATGCTCGCCGAGCTCTTCGTCGAGGCGGGCCTGCCGAAAGGCGTCTTCCAGGTCGTCAACGGCGACAAGGAGGCGGTCGACACGCTCCTTGACAGCGAGACGATCCAGGGCGTCAGCTTCGTCGGCTCGACCCCGATCGCGCAGTACATCTATAGCCGCGCCACCGCGAACGGCAAGCGAGCCCAGTGCTTCGGCGGCGCGAAAAACCACATGATCATCATGCCGGACGCCGACATGGACCAGGCCGCCGACGCGCTCGTCGGTGCGGGCTTCGGTGCCGCGGGCGAACGCTGCATGGCGATCTCGGTTGCCGTGCCGGTGGGCGACGAGACCGCCGACCGGCTGATCGAAAAGCTGGTGCCGCGGGTCGAGAAGCTGCGCGTCGCCCCCTATACCGACGGCAACGACGTGGATTACGGCCCGGTCGTCACCCGCGAGGCGAAGGAGCGCATCCTTGGCCTGATCAACAGCGGCGTCGAGCAGGGTGCAAAGCTCGTGGTCGATAACCGCGACTTCACGCTCCAGGGCTACGAGAACGGCTTCTTCGTCGGCCCGCACCTCTTCGACCACGTCACCCGCGACATGGACATCTACAAGACCGAGATTTTCGGCCCGGTCCTGTCGGTGGTGCGCACCAAGTCCTACGAAGAGGCGCTCGGTCTCGCGATGGATCACGAGTACGGCAACGGCACGGCGATCTATACCCGCGACGGCGACACCGCGCGCGACTTCGCGCACCGGATCAACATCGGCATGGTCGGCATCAACGTGCCGATCCCGGTGCCGCTGGCCTACCACACCTTCGGCGGCTGGAAGAAGTCGATGTTCGGCGACCTCAACCAGCACGGTCCGGACTCGTTCAAGTTCTACACGCGCACCAAGACCGTGACCGCGCGCTGGCCGTCCGGCATCAAGGAAGGTGGCGAGTTCAACTTCAAGGCGATGGACTGACGCCGGAACCGGCGCGGGGGCCCCTGCCCCCGCCTCATTTACCGATCGACGCAAGGGCCGGCGCACCGCCGGCCCTTCGCCGTTCACGGAAGGCATGGCGCCCCTCCGCGCTTGCCCCGTACCGCGGGCTCTGCTCAACTGGCTGCGGGAGGTGCGTGCCATGACCGAGCCGGATTTCACCATCGGGATCGAGGAGGAATACCTGCTCGTTGACCGTGACAGCCTCGCGCTCGCCGTGGCGCCCGAGGCGCTGATGGCGGCCTGCAAGGCCGAGATGGCGGGCCAGGTCAGCCCCGAATTCCTGCAATGCCAGATCGAGATCGGCACCCGCGTCTGCAAGGATGTCGGAGAGGCGCGCGATGATCTGAGGAAGCTCCGCGCCTGTGTCGCACGCCATGCCGCCGACCACGGCCTCGCCCCGATCGCCGCCTCCTGCCATCCATTCTCCGACTGGAAGGACCAGCACCACACCGACAAGGAGCGCTACAACGTCCTGCGCCGCGATCTCGGCGGGGTGGCGCGGCGGATGCTGATCTCGGGCATGCATGTCCATGTCGGCGTCCCCTCCGAGGACATGCGGATCGACCTCGTCAACCAGCTTTCCTACTTCCTGCCGCATCTTCTGGCGATGTCGGCCTCCTCGCCGTTCTGGCAGGGCGAGGATACCGGCCTCGCGAGCTACCGGCTGACCGTGTTCGACAACCTGCCCCGCACCGGCCTGCCGCCGCGCTTCTCGAGCTGGGCGGAATACGAGCGCACCGTGCATGCGCTGGTCCACATGAAGCTGATCGAGGATTCGACGAAGATCTGGTGGGACTTGCGCCCCTCCGCCCGTTTCCCGACCATCGAGACCCGGATCTGCGACGTGCAGCCAAAGCTGGAGATGACGCTGTCGCTGGCGGCCCTCACCCAATGCCTGACTCGGATGCTCAGCCGGCTCCGGCGCAGGAACCAGCGCTGGCGGCACTACGACAACTTCCTGCTCGACGAGAACCGCTGGCGGGCGCAGCGCTACGGCATCACCGGCGGGCTGATCGACTTCGGCCGGCTCGAGGTCGTCGATTTCCCGGTGCTGCTCGACGAACTCGTCGCCCTCGTGGCCGAGGATGCCGAGGCGCTCGGCTGCACGGCAGAGATCGAGGCGCTTCGCGACCTGCTCGAAACCGGAACCAGCGCCGACCGGCAACGTGCCGTCCGCACCGATGCGATCGAGGCCGGCGACGACGAGGCCGGCGCGATGCGCGCGGTTGTGCGCAGCCTCATCGAGGAGTTTCACGCCGACCTGTGAGATTGGGCCTCCGGGGCGCAGATTTCGGCTTGCAAAATTCTTGCAACAGTTAGAATTTAACAAGCGTTCAATTCACGCCGCCAGGAGGGTTCCGATGGATTTCGCACTGAGCGAGGAACAACAGGCCATCTTCGACATGGCCTTTGCCTTCGGGCAGGAGCAGATCGCGCCCCATGCCCGTGACTGGGAGGCCGCGGGCACGATTCCGAAGGACCTCTGGCCGAAGGTCGCCGAGCTTGGCCTCGGCGGCATCTACGTCGCCGAGGACTACGGCGGCTCGGGGCTCGGCCGGCTCGACGCGACCCTGGTCTTCGAGGCGCTGGCGATGGCCTGCCCGGCCGTCGGCGCGTTCCTGTCGATCCACAACATGTGCGGCGGCATGATCGACAAGTTCGGCTCGGACGAGACCAAGGCGACATGGCTGCCCGAGCTGACCTCGATGCGCAAGGTCTTCGCCTATTGCCTGACCGAGCCCGGATCGGGCTCGGACGCGGCGGCCCTCAGGACCCGCGCCGAGCGCTCCAACGATGGCTGGAAGCTCAACGGCACCAAGGCTTTCATCTCGGGCGGCTCCTATTCCGACGTCTATGTCGTGATGTGCCGCACCGGCGAGGACGGGCCGAAGGGCATCTCGACCGTGATCGTCGAGGACGGCACGCCGGGCCTGTCCTTCGGCGCTCTGGAACAGAAGATGGGCTGGAAGGCACAACCGACCGCGCAGGTGCAGTTCGACGACTGCGTGATCCCGGCCGATAACCTCCTCGGCGAGGTGGGCAAGGGCTTTTCCTACGCGATGGCGGGGCTGGACGGCGGGCGGCTCAACATCGCGGCCTCCGCCCTCGGCGGCGCGCAGGCGGCGATGGACGCGACCGTCGCCTATATGGGCGAGCGCAAGGCCTTCGGGCGCACGCTCGACCAGTTCCAGGCGCTGCAGTTCCGGCTCGCCGAACTGGAGGTCAAGCTGCAGTCGGCACGGACCTTCCTGCGCCAGGCGGCGTGGAAGCTCGACAACAAGACCCCGGACGCCTCGAAGTTCTGCGCGATGGCGAAGCTGCTCGTGACCGACAACGCCTTCGAGGTCGCCAACCAGTGCCTGCAGCTTCACGGCGGCTACGGCTATCTCGCCGATTACGGCATCGAGAAGATCGTCCGCGATCTCCGCGTGCACCAGATCCTCGAGGGCACGAACGAGATCATGCGGCTGATCACCGCCCGCGCGCTTCTCGCGGAACGCGGCTGATGACCGAGATCCGGATCGGCAAGGAGGGCCGCGCCGGGCGGATCACGCTCGACCGGCCGAAGGCGCTCAATGCGCTGACCTACGGGATGTGCCTCGAGATCGACGCCGCACTGAAAGCGTGGGCCGGCGATCCGGACGTGGCGCTGGTGCTGATCGACGCGGAGGGCGAGCGCGCCTTCTGCGCCGGCGGCGACATCGCCGAGATGTACGCGACCGGCACCCGCGGCGACTGGTCCTACGGCCGCAAGTTCTGGTCCGACGAATACCGCATGAACGCGCGGATCGACGCATTCGCGAAACCGGTGGTGAGCTTCCTGCAGGGTTTCACGATGGGCGGCGGCGTCGGCGTCGGCTGCCACGGCAGCCACCGGATCGTCGGCGAGACGAGTCAGATCGCGATGCCAGAATGCGGGATCGGGCTGGTGCCCGATGTCGGCGGCTCCTACCTTTTGGCGCAGGCGCCGGGGCGCCTCGGCGAGTATCTCGGCACGACTGGCGCCCGGATGGGCCCGGCGGACGCGATCCTCGCCGGTTTCGCCGACCGCTTTGTGCCCGAAGCCGACTGGCCCGCGCTCAAGGCCGAGTTGATCGAGAGCGGCGCTGCGGGCCGGATCGACGCGCGAACCTCAACGCCGCCGGCGGGACGGTTCGCCGCGCTGCAAGCCGAGATCGACGCGCTCTTCGCGGGCGAGACGGCGGGCGACATCGCCCGCGCGCTAAAGGCCGCCGAAGGCGAGGTCGCAACCGAGGCGCGCAAGGCCTTTAGCCGCGCCGCGCCGCTGTCGGTCGCCTGCACGGTCGAGATCCTGCATCGCCTCCGCGCAGCGCCCTCGATGCGCGCCGCGCTGGAACTGGAATATCGCTTCACCTACCGTTCGATGGAGCACGCGGATTTCCTTGAAGGCATCCGCGCGGCGATCATCGACAAGGACCGCAACCCGCGCTGGCACCACGAGAGCACCGAAGCCGTGCCGCCGTCCGAGGTGGCGAAGATGCTGATGCCGCTCGGGGATGACGCCCTGACATTCGAGGAGGAACGGACATGAAGATCGGATTCATCGGGCTTGGCAACATGGGCGGGCCGATGGCAGCCAACCTGGTCAAGGCGGGGCATGACGTCACCGGCTTCGACGTGGCCGGCGTGACGGTCGAGGGCGCGCGCGCGGCGGGCACGGCGGCCGAGGCCGCCGCGGGTGCCGACGTCGTCATCACCATGCTGCCGAACGGCGCGATCCTGCGCGCGGTCGCGACCGAGGTGATCCCGGCGATGAAGAAGGGCGCCGTCTTCTGCGACTGCTCGACCGTCGACGTCGCGAGCGCCCGCGCGGTCGCTGCCGATGCCGAGAAGGCAGGACTTCTCGCCGTCGACGCGCCGGTCTCGGGCGGGGTCACGGGGGCGGCCGCGGGCACGCTTACCTTCATGGCCGGCGGCTCCGAAGCGGCCTTCGCAGTCGTGCAGCCGCTCTTCGACATCATGGGCCAGAAGGCGGTGCATTGCGGTGCCTCTGGCGCCGGTCAGGCGGCGAAGATCTGCAACAACATGATCCTCGGCGTCACCATGATCGCCACCTGCGAGGCCTTTGCGCTGGCCGACAAGCTCGGCCTCGACCGGCAGAAGATGTTCGACGTGGTCTCCACCTCCTCGGGTTACAGCTGGACGATGAACGCCTACTGCCCGGCGCCGGGCGTCGGGCCGAAATCGCCCGCCGACAACGCCTACAAGCCCGGCTTCGCGGCCGAGCTGATGCTGAAGGACCTGCGCCTCAGCCAGCAGGCCGCCGAGGCCGCCGATGCCGACACGCCGATGGGCGAGCTGGCCGCGCGGCTCTACGAGACCTTCGTGGAAAGCGAGGACGGCAAGGGCATGGATTTCTCGGCGATGCTGCCGCGGTTCGAAAAACGCCATCGCGGCTGATTTCCGCCGATGCTACAGAGCGGGGGAACACTTCGCCCGCGCCAGCGATTAGGTTTCACTGGCCAAGGAGATACCGCATGACCCGCAGAACCGTCCGACTCGTCCTTTCCGCGCTCGCGCTCGCCGCGCTGAGCGCGGCCCCCGTCCATGCCGGCGGCAAGAACTGCCCGCCGGGGCTCGCCAAGAAGGCCGTGCCGTGCGTGCCGCCCGGGCAAGCGAAGAAGGGCGTGCGCTACCCCGATCGCGGCGACTATGTGACCCACTACCACTATCACCGGATCCGCTACCCGGATCGCTACGAGCTGCCGCCGCTCCGGCCCGGCGAACGGTATTACATCGTCGACAACCGCATCTACCGCGTGGACGAGGCGACATACGAGATCCTCGACTTCATCCGCGCGACCTCGGCGCTGCTCGACTGACGATGCCTCCCCGTCCCCCGAGCGAGCCGGCTCGGCCATGACCGTCTGGACCTCGGAGGCAACGGGGCTGGGCGCGCTGGACGCCGCCGCGCGCCGCCAGATCGAGACGCTTGTTCCGGTCGAACTTGCGCGCGGCACGCCGGTCTTCCATCCGGGCGACACGGTGAAGGGCTTCGTCGTCGTGCTCAAGGGCCGGATCGAGGTGTTCCTAACCGGCCCCTCGGGGCGCGACATCCTGCTCTACGCCGTCGAGCCCGGCGGCTCCTGCGTGCAGACGACGCTCGGCCTTCTCGGCGGCGACGATTACTCGGGCGAGGCCGTCGCCGCGACCGACTGTCGGCTGGTCCTGATCCCGCGCGGCCTGTTTCTGACCCTGATGGACAGCTCCGCCACCTTCCGCGCCTATGTCTTCTCGGCCTTTGCCGCGCGGATGCAGGGCATGATGCATGTCCTCGAACGTGTCGCCTTCCAGCGCGTCGAAAGCCGGCTCGCCCAGGCGCTGCTCGACCGCGCCACGGACGGCGTGGTCCATGCGACCCATCAGGAACTCGCCACCGCCATCGGATCGGCCCGCGAGGTCGTCTCGCGGCGCCTCGACGCGCTCCAGCGGTCGGGCTGGGTCGCGACCGAACGCGGCGCCGTGCGCCTCACGGATGCCCCCGCCCTGCGGCGCCTCGCCGCAGCGGCGGAGTAGCGTGACGAGGTCACAGACCCGCCGTGCCGCCCCTGTCATCCTGCCCCCCGTAACGGCCGGGCACCCGCCCGGCACGGGAAACAGGAGACTGACCATGTTCAAGACCAATGTCGGCGGCGCGGACCGCGTGATCCGCATCCTTCTCGGGATCGTCCTTCTGGGGGCGTTCTTCGCGATGCCCGATCTCGGCTACCGCTGGGCCCTCGCCCTCGTCGGCGCGATCGCACTTCTCACCGGCGCCCTTTCGACCTGCCCGCTCTACACGCTGCTCGGCCTCTCGACCTGCCCGATGAAGAAGAGCTGATCAGCCGTCCCACTTCACCCGCATCCGGCGCGAGAACTCCGTGCCGTCCGCGAGTGCCGGGCCGAGCCGGCCGAGCGAGGCGCGTGCCGCGACCTCCTCGGCCGTGAGGTCGGGACGCAGTACCCCGATGTCGCGCAGATAACCCGGCAACCGCCCCGACAGTATGACGCGGGGATCGAACACCACGCGGTCGGAAAGCTGGGCCGCAAGATGGTAGGGAACCGTCGTGCAATTGCTCGTCAGCGTGTTGTACCAGCGCGGCGCCCGGTCGAGATCGTTGCCAAGCTCAAGGAAGGACAGGAACAGCCGCTCGCGCTGTCCGGCCTCCATCGTGATCGGATAGAGCGAGACCTGCTCGCCCCGCAGGTCGGTACGCAGCCGCACGATGTCCCGCTCGTCGGCCGCGATCAGCACCAGTTCGAACTTTCGGAAGAACCCGCCGAGGGAGGAGAACTCCTCGTCCCGCTCCTTGCGGATCTCGCTCGAAAAGACGACATGCTGGCCGTCGTCGAAGCCGAAGCTCACCAGCGTATGCGCGATGTCGGGGCTGTCCCAGACCGACAGGATGATGTCGACCGAGGTGATGGCGCCCGGATCCACGACCCGCCTCTCCCAGCGTTCGTCCGCCTCGGTCTCCGACGTCCAGCCGAAGTTCCGCACGTTGTTAAGCGTGACTTTGTCCGGCCCGATCTCGGCGGTGACGCCGTGGGCGACCTCGGGCTTCCAGTCGCGGTCGGCGCGCGGCACGAGCGTGCTCCACCAGAGGCCAGCCCCCACAAGAACCAGCCCCATCGCGATCCAGACCCGCCGCCAGTGGCGGCGCCAGAGAAGCACGAGGAGCCCTAGCAGAAGCGCCACGATCACCGCGAAGAAGACCTGCCACCACGGAGCGCCAAGCTGGAAATATCCCAGGAGCGCGGTCCAGCCGACGAGGCCGGCCGCCAGGACGACCTGAAGCGCGCGGCCCGCGATAACGGCGATCGGTACGATCATGCAACCCCTTCCCTCTGCGTCCGGGCCATTCCTGCGCAAAATCCACCTGCCTGCAAGACGCATCCTCCCTTTCGCGACGTCCGGGCTCCGATACAGGCGGGGTCCATGCTACGATGGCGCATTGTTGAAAGTGATTCCCGGAGGTTCCCTATGCGGAGATCCGTTCATTTCCTGACCCTCGCCGCCCTCACATCGATCGCGTCCACGGGCGCCGCCGCGGCGCAGACCTGTCTCAGCCAGACGGCCTCGGCGAAGTGCCTCGTCATCCCCGCCGAGCAGCGCTCGCAGCCGGAATACGCCGTCGGGGACGCGTTCCCGATCTACAATTACAGCATGCTGCTCGACATAGACCGCTACGGCCTGCCGCCCGTGGACGGGGCCTGGCGCTACTACAAGGCGGACTACGTCGTCTACCGCGTCGACGCGAACGACCACCAGGTGCTGGAGGTCATCCACAACTTCCGCCGGCGCTGATCGCTATTCGGCAGCGACCCGGCGCGGCTTCAGCATCGGCGCGAGGTAGCGGCCGGTATGGCTGCGCTCTTCGGCCGCCACTTCCTCGGGCGTGCCCGAGGCCACGATCCGCCCGCCGCCATCGCCGCCCTCGGGGCCGATATCGATGATCCAGTCGGCGGTCTTGATCACGTCGAGATTGTGCTCGATCACGACCACCGTGTTGCCCTGCTCCACGAGCTCGTGCAGCACTTCGAGAAGCTTCCGCACATCCTCGAAATGCAGCCCCGTTGTCGGCTCGTCGAGGATGTAGAGCGTGCGGCCCGTCGAGCGTTTCGACAGCTCTTTCGACAGCTTCACCCGCTGCGCCTCGCCGCCCGACAAGGTCGTCGCCTGCTGGCCGACCTTGATGTAGCCAAGCCCGACCTTGACCAGCGCATCCATCTTCTCGCGGATCGCCGGCACCGCCTGGAAGAAGCTCTGGGCATCCTCCACCGTCATCTCAAGAACGTCGGCGATACTCTTGCCCTTGAAGAGAATTTCCAGCGTCTCGCGGTTGTAGCGATGGCCCTTGCAGGTCTCGCAGGTGACATAGACGTCGGGCAGGAAGTGCATCTCGATCTTGATCACGCCGTCGCCCTGGCAGGCCTCGCAGCGCCCGCCCTTGACGTTGAACGAGAACCGCCCCGGCGCATAGCCGCGCGCCTTCGCTTCCGGCAGTCCGGCGAACCAGTCGCGGATCGGTGTGAAGGCCCCGGTATAGGTCGCGGGGTTCGAGCGCGGCGTGCGCCCGATCGGGCGCTGGTCGATGTCGATCACCTTGTCGAGATGCTCGAAGCCCTTGATCGTCTCGCAGGGCGCGGGCGTCTCGCGCGCGCCGTTGAGCCTGAGCGCGGCATTCTTGTAGAGGGTCTCCACCGTCAGCGTCGACTTGCCGCCACCGGAAACGCCGGTGACGCAGACGAACTTGCCCAGAGGAAACTCGGCCGTCATCTCCTTGAGATTATTGCCGGTCGCCTTGACCACGGTCAGCTTCTTGCCGTTGCCCTCGCGACGATGCTTCGGCACCGCGATCTCGCGGTTCCCGGACAGGTACTGCCCGGTCAGCGAGGCCGGATCGGCCGCGATCTCCTCCGGCGTGCCTCGCGCCACGACCTGGCCGCCGTGGACCCCGGCACCGGGGCCGATGTCGAAGACATAATCGGCCTCGCGGATCGCCTCCTCGTCATGCTCGACGACAAGGACCGTGTTGCCCTGATCGCGCAGGTTCTTCAGCGTCCCGATCAGCCGGTCGTTGTCGCGCTGATGGAGCCCGATCGACGGCTCGTCGAGAACATAAAGAACGCCCGTCAGGCCCGAGCCGATCTGGGAGGCCAGCCGGATCCGCTGGCTTTCCCCGCCCGAAAGGGTCCCGGCATTGCGCGAAAGCGTCAGGTATTCGAGCCCGACATTGTTCAGGAATCCAAGGCGCTCACGGATCTCCTTAAGGATCAGCTTCGCGATCTCGTTCCTCTGCTTGGTCAGTTTCGCGGGCACCGTGTCGATCCAGGCATAGGCCTCCTTGATCGACATCTGCACCACTTCGCCCACATGCAGGCCGGCGATCTTCACCGCCAGCGCCTCGGGTCTGAGGCGGTGGCCGCCACAGGCACCGCAGGGGCGGTTGTTCTGGTAGCGTTCAAATTCCTCGCGGACCCAGGCGCTGTCGGTCTCGCGGTAGCGTCGCTCCATGTTGGGGATCACGCCCTCGAAGGTGCGGCTGACCTCGTAGACACGGCCGCCCTCGTCGAAGCGGAACTTGATCTCCTCGTCGCCCGAGCCGCGGAGAAAGAGGTCCTGCACCTTCTCGGGCAGGTCCTTCCACGGCTTGCGCGCATCGAAGCCGAAATGCTTGGCAAGCGAGTCGATGGTCTGGATGAAATAGGGCGACTTGCCCTTGTTCCAGGGCGCGAGCGCGCCGTCTTTGAGCCTCAGCGTCACGTCCGGAACGACAAGCCGTTCGTCGAAAAAGAGCTCCACCCCGAGCCCGTCGCAGGACGGACAGGCGCCGAAGGGCGCGTTGAACGAGAAGAGCCTGGGCTCTATCTCGGGGATGGTGAAGCCGGAGACCGGGCAGGCGAAATTCTCTGAAAACGTGATGCGCTCCGGCTCGCCCTCTGCCGGCGCGGTTTCGAGGATCGCGATGCCGGAGGCAAGATTCAGCGCGGTGCGGAAGCTGTCGGCGAGCCGCGTCTCCAGCCCCTCGCGCACCACGATGCGGTCGACCACCACGTCGATGTCATGGCGATACTTCTTGTCGAGCGTCGGCGGCTCCTCCAGCTCGTAGAACTGGCCGTCGACCTTCACCCGCTGGAAACCCTGCTTGCGAAGCTCCAGGAACTCCTTCTTGTATTCGCCCTTCCGGTCGCGGACGATCGGCGCCATCAGGTAGCCGCGCGTCCCCTCGCCCATCGCCATCACCGCGTCGACCATGTCCTGCACCTGCTGCGCCTCGATCGGCTTGCCGGTGGCGGGGCTGTAGGGCGTGCCGACCCGCGCGAAGAGAAGACGCAGGTAGTCGTAGATCTCGGTCACCGTTCCGACAGTCGAGCGCGGGTTCTTCGAGGTCGTCTTCTGCTCGATGGAGATCGCCGGGCTGAGGCCTGAGATGTGATCGACGTCGGGCTTGCCCATCATGTCGAGGAATTGGCGGGCATAGGCCGAGAGGCTCTCGACATAGCGCCGCTGGCCCTCGGCATAGATCGTGTCGAAGGCCAGCGAGGACTTGCCCGAGCCCGACAGCCCGGTGATCACCGTCAACTGGTCGCGCGGAATATCCACGTCGATGGACTTCAGATTGTGCTCGCGCGCGCCGCGCACCTCGATGAATTTCTGCTCGGCCATGCTGCCCCCGGGGATCAGGCGTTAACAAATAGTGCATGTCGCGCGAGTCTCCAACCGGAAAGTGAGAACATAACAAGAACTGCGCCATTGCATGCTGACAGTATGGCTCAGGCGGAGTGCACGAAATGCGGCCACACCACATCAAATTCATCTTTTTGAATTTATTTTCCACCCAAGTCTTGATATGGAGGACCGACACGCCAGATCAGACGGCGAGATCACCTCAGCGAAAGGCCCCGCAATGCTGTCCTTCCTCCGCTCCCTCACCTCCGGCGCGCCCGGTCTTTCGCCGAAGGACGCCGTCGCCCGCGCCGCGGCGGGAGAGCTGACCGTGATCGACGTGCGCGAGGGTGCCGAGATCGCCGCTTCCGGAAAGGCGGCCGGTGCGCTTCACGTCCCGCTCGCGGTCCTGCGCATGAAATGCGATCTGTCGAGCCCCGAATGCCTGGCGGAACTTTCCTGCGAGCGTCCCGTGGCGCTCTACTGCGCCTCCGGCGCCCGCAGCCAGATGGCGGCGCAGATGCTCGCGCAGCTCGGCTACCGCGAGGTCTACAACCTTGGCGGCTTCGGTGACTGGCGCGCCGCGGGCGGCGCGGTCACCCGCTGAACCGTCACCCGCTCGGTGGTTCGCCGCCGCTGCGGATCGCCCGGCTGGCAATGCCCAGGGTTCCACGCCCCAGGGCCCGCTGCGCACGGTTGATCCCGGCGAGCGGCGAGTCGAGCGGGGAAATCCGCTCGGTCTCGACGATGATCGTCGTGCCGGACCAGACGGAGGGCGATCCCGGCAGGAACACCGTCGCATGATCGCCCTCACGCTCCACCTCGTAGGCCAGCTGACAATGATCATCGAACCGCACCAGAACGGCGCGTAGCAGCCCCTCGCGCTCCTCTGACTCCGCGAGACCGCTGACCTTGGCCTTGACCGCGACATAGCCCGGAATCGTGTCGGTGAGGATCGCATCCACCGCCGAAACGCGCGCCTTCACGATGCGATGGCGCACCGCAAGCCCGGACAGGAAGCAGAAGCCAAGGATCAGGACCGACGCCGCCGCGCTCACCAGGACCGGCCTCGCGGCGTGGGCTTCGGGCAATGCCGCTTCGATCGGCCCAGCCACCTTGAGGGCGACGAGCCATGCCTTTTCGAACGCGATCACCAGGAAGCCAATCGGCACGAGGGCCAGAATCCCGCCGACGATCGTCGTCTTGATCATGGTCTCCCCCAGTCCCGGGCACCGACCGCCCGTTCCGCTCCCGCGCCGCTCTGGCCCTGACAGCAGGGCCGACCGCCGGCGGGTCACATGCGCGACCCCGCCGGCCGTCGCACGCCGTCAGATATGCAGCGCCCGTCCGTAGGCGTCGAGCACCGCCTCGTGCATCATCTCCGAAAGCGTCGGATGCGGGAATACCGTCTCCATCAGCTCGCCTTCGGTCGTCTCGAGCGTGCGGCCGACGACGTAGCCCTGGATCAGCTCGGTCACTTCCGCGCCGATCATGTGGGCACCGAGAAGCTCGCCGGTCTTGGCGTCGAAGACGGTCTTGACCAGACCCTCCGCCTCGCCGAGCGCGATCGCCTTGCCGTTGCCGATGAAGGGGAAGCGGCCGACCTTGACCTCGTAACCGGCCTCCTTGGCCTTGGCTTCGGTGAGCCCGACGCTGGCGACCTGCGGATGGCAGTAGGTGCAGCCGGCGATGGTGTTCGGCTTGATCGGATGGGCCTTCTTGCCGGCGATCAGTTCGGCGACCATGACGCCTTCATGGCTGGCCTTGTGGGCGAGCCAGGGCGCGCCGGCGATGTCGCCGATCGCGTAAAGCCCCTCGACCCCGGTGCGGCAGTATTCATCCGTCACGACATGGGTGCGGTCGATCTTCACGCCGAGGCCTTCCAGCCCGAGGTTCTCGACGTTGCCGACGATGCCGACCGCCGAGATGACCGTGTCGAACTCCATCGTCTCGGTCTTGCCGCCGGCCTCGATATGCGCGGTCACCTTGCCCTTGGCGCGGTCGAGCTTCTTGACCGTGGATTTCTCCATGATCTTCATGCCCTGCTTGGTGAAGGCCTTCTTGGCGAAGGCCGAGATCTCGGCATCCTCGACCGGCAGCACGCGGTCGAGCACCTCGACCACCGTCGTGTCGGCGCCGAGCGTGTTGAAGAACGACGCGAATTCGATCCCGATCGCGCCCGAGCCGATCACCAGCAGCTTCTTCGGCATCCGCTTCGGCATCAGCGCGTGCTTGTAGGTCCAGACCAGATCGCCATCGGCCTCAAGCCCCGGAAGCTCGCGCGCCCGCGCGCCGGTGGCGACCACGATCGCCTTGGACGCCAGTTCCTCGGTCCCCTTGTCGGTCTTGACCGACACGGTGCCCGTCTTCGGCAGCGTCGCCTCGCCCATGAAGACGGTGATCTTGTTCTTCTTCATCAGGTGGCCGATGCCGCCCGAAAGCTGCTTGGCCACGCCACGCGAGCGTTGCACGACGGCATCGAGGTCATAGCCGATCCCGTCGGCCTTGAGCCCGAACTCCTTGGCGCGGTGCATCAGGTGAAAGACCTCGGCCGAACGCAAGAGCGCCTTCGTCGGGATGCAGCCCCAGTTGAGACAGATGCCGCCCAGATGCTCGCGCTCCACGATCGCGACGTTGAGCCCGAGCTGGGCACCCCGGATCGCGGCGACATAGCCGCCCGGACCCGCACCGATCACGATCATGTCGAAAGTCTTCGCAGCCATGTCCTACCTCCCTCGGAAAAAGTAGTTTGCCATTAAACTATTTTTTGATTCCGCGCAATGCGCCAACGGCAGTGACGCCATGCGCCGGGCGCATGGCTTCGCTCAGGCACCGGCGAGCTCGTTCAGGATCGCGCGGTAGCCGCCGTTTTCAAGGAATTCCACCTCTTCGGCGGTGCTCTGCCGACCGAGCGCGGCGTTGCGGTACGGGAAGCGGCCGAAGCGGCGGATGATCTCTCGATGAGTTCTGCCATGCAGCAGAAACTCGTCCCGCGTCTTGTCCAACCTGCTTTCGAACAGGGCGATGCACCGGTCCTGGTCGGCCAAGTCCTCGGAATGCTCGAACGGCATGTAGAAGAAGACCCGCTCGGGCTCCGGGATTTTCAGGTCGAACCCGCGATCGATGGCGGCGGCGGCGGCGGTGCGGGCCCGCGCGTCGGTCGCGAACGCCTCCGGCCTGCCCCGGAACATGTTGCGCGGAAACTGGTCGGTCAGGATCAGATAGGCCAGCGTGCCGCGCGGTCCGTTGCACCAGAATTCGCGCTGCCCGGCATTGGCCGCCTGCCACTCGGCGCCGAACCGCTTCCGTATCTCCTCGTCGACGTCATCTATGGCTTCGTACCAGCCGTCGACGCCGACCTCGTGCAGCCAGAACTCGACGACGGCTTCAGGTTCCGACATTCCCGTGCCCCCCCGCTTTTTTATGCTCCGGGCTTCAGATTTGCAGGATGTCGGCGGAAAAGCCAGTGCGATGATGGTCAGTCGACCGCGCCGCGGCCCGTCGGAACCTCCTCCGTCGCCTCTGCCCCGGCCGCTCCCGCGGTCGCGTCCTGGGCTTCGGCCTGGACCTCGATCGCGGCCTCGACCGCGACGAGTCCGGCCGTCGGCGCGAGCGGCATGAAGGCGCCGGGATGGTCGGTCGGCGGCGCCGGGCGCCGGCTCATCCGCCAGGCGGCATAGAGCGCCATCATCGCGAAGAGCACCGCGATGAAGAGGAAGAAGCCCGCAGGGCCGATCTCGGCCATGATCCAGCCGGTGAGGATCGGACCGCCGATCGCGCCGACGCCGTTGATGAAGATCAACCCCGCCGAGGCGGCGGCCATGTCGGAGCCTTCGAGGAAGTCGTTGGTATAGGCGACGAGCAGAGAATAGAGCGGGTTCGACACCCCGCCCATCAGCGCGCCGACGGCGACCAGCATGACGAAGCTCGGCTCCATGACGACCGGCACGACGGTCGACCCCGCGCCAAGTACCGACAGCGCGAGCACCAGCTTGCGCCGGTCCATCCGGTCCGAGAGCCAGCCGATCGGGTATTGCAGCACCAGACCGCCGACATAGATCGAGGCGACGAAGATCGACAGGTCGCGCACCGACAGCCCCACCGCCGAGCCCCAGACCGAGGCCATGCCGAACTGCGCCGAGAAGATGCCGCCGAGAAGGAAGATGCCGACACAGCCGAGGGGCGAGATCTGGTAGAGGCGGATGAAGCTCAGCGGCTTCGTGAGCTCGAAGGCCGGCGCCTGGCTCGCGGTGAGCAGGATCGGCGTGAAGGCAATCGAGACCAGCACCGAGGGGATCACGAACAGCAGGTAGCCCGACGGATCGCCGACGTTTAGCAGACCCTGCGCCGAGATGATGCCGAGCATCTGCATGATCATGTACATCGACAGCGCCTGGCCCCGGGTCTCGTTCGTGGAGGCGTTGTTGAGCCAGCTCTCCGCGGTGATGTAGACGCCCGAGAACGAGAACCCGATCACCACCCGCATCAGCGACCAGGCCATCCAGTCGGGTGCCGCCGCATAGGCCACCAGAACCGCCGATATCATCGATCCCAGGGCGGCGAAGACCCGCACATGGCCGACGCGCCGGATCATGTTCGGCGTCATCTGAGAGCCGAACAGGAAGCCGAGGAAATAGGCCGACATGACGAAGGACATCTGCGTCGTCGAGAAGCCCTCGATCGCGCCGCGGATGCCGAGAAGCGTGCCCTGCACGCCGTTGCCGATCATCAGCAGCATCATGCCCAGAAGCAGGGCCCAGGAGTTGCGAAGTACGGTCAGCATCGGAATGTCTTTCGGATCAAGAGGCAGGAAGTGTGCAGGATCGGCGCGGGCTTTCAGGCCCTGTCGCGACCGGGCGTGACTGGATTGCGCCGTTCGGGCAGGAGAAGCGAGGCATCGCCATAGGAGAAGAACCGGTAGCCTGCCGCGACCGCGTGGTCATAGACGCGGCGCATCCGCTCCACGCCCATCAACGCCGAGACCAACATCAGGAGCGTCGATTTCGGCAGGTGGAAGTTGGTCATCAGCCCGTCGGTCACGCGGAACGCATAGCCGGGATAGATGAAGATGTCGGTCGGCCCGCGCCAGGGACGGACCTGGCCATCGGTGCCGGCCGCGCTCTCGATCAGCCGGAGCGCGGTGGTGCCGACCGGGATCACCCGGCCGCCGGCGGCGCGGGTCGCGTTGATCTCGTCCGCCGCCTCGTCGGTCACCTCGCCCCATTCGGCATGCATCTTGTGGGTGGAGACATCCTCGACCTTCACCGGCAGGAAGGTGCCGGCGCCGACATGGAGCGTGACATGGGTGAAGCTGACGCCCTTCGCGGCGAGGCGCGCGAGCAGCTCGTCGTCGAAATGCAAGGATGCCGTCGGCGCCGCGACCGCGCCCGCGCGGCGGGCAAAGACGGTCTGGTAGTCCTGCCGGTCCTGGTCGTCGGGCGACCGCATCGCCGCGATATAGGGCGGCAGCGGCATGTCGCCAGCCTCGGCAAGCGCCGCGTCGAACTCTTCGTCCGACAGGTTGAAGTCAAGCTCCGCCTGCCCCTCGGCGATCCGCGTCACCACGGCCGACAGCCGGTCCGAAAAGCGGATCTTCTCGCCCTCCTTGAGCTTTCTCAAGGGCTTGACAAGCGTGGCCCAGGTCCCGTCGGGGCGCGGCTCCAGAAGTGTCACCTCGATCCGTGCGACCGCCTCGCCCTGCCCGGTCGTACGCACCCGCGTTCCGGCGAGCCGCGCCGGCAGTACCTTGGTGTCGTTCAGAACCAGCCGGTCGTCGGGGCCGAGCAGATCGACAAGGTCGCCGACATGGAGGTCCCGAATCTCGCCGCCCTCGACGAGGCAGAGCCGCGCCGCCGAACGCGGCCGCACCGGCCGGGTGGCGATCAGCGTGTCAGGCAGTTCGAAGTCGAAATCGGAGAGTTTCATGGGCTGGGTTTCGGCGGGCTGGAGCGGAAGATCTCGCGGAACATGCCGGGAGTGAGGATCGAGAGCGGGTTGACACTGACGCGGGGCGCATCCGCGTTGCCCGCAAGGCGGTAGTTGAAACCGAAGAGCCCCTCGCCCTGGCGCGAGAAGATCTGGCCGATCCCGTTGAGCATATAGATCGGCGAGACGGTGCCCTGCAAGTCCATGCGCTTGGCCGCCGTCTCGTAGCGGCCCGAGGCCGAGATGCCGAGCGAGGGACCGGTGGCGGCACCGCTGCGGATGTCGACCGCGTCGGGCGTCAGGTGGAACTCGCCCGCGACGTTGGAAAAGAGGATGCCGGGGCCGGAGAGCTGGGTGAGCAGCCCTACGACGGAAACTGCGTCGAGAAGTGCCGCAAGAACCGGCGCATCGACGACGCGGATATTGGCGATCCGCACGGCGCCGTCATAGGCACCCGACGTGCCGACCGGCCGCAGGCTGAGGTCGAGCCGGCCGCCCACCGCGCGGGTGAAGATCCCCGCGGCGCGCAGCGTCGTGCCGGCGTCGTTGCTCTGGATCCGGAAACCGCTCCGGGCGCCGGACGGCTCGGCCGTTCCCGAGATCAGCGCCTCGCCGTTGACCCGCCCGATGAAGTCGCCCGCCAGCCCCGCCTCGGTCGTGAAGTTGCCACGGAAATCGGTCACGGCGATGCCGTCCGATATCTGCAGCCGGTCGAGCGCCACAGAGAGCGGCGCGCCGCTCTGGCCGCGGTCCGCGCTGCCGAATCGTGCCTTGCGCATGTCGAGCCGGCCGGACTGGACGACGATACCCACCGGCGCGCCGCGGCCCCGGCCGCGCAGTTCGAGGCGGCCGTCGAACCAGTCGTCGAGCTGCGCCGTTCCGAGGCGCACCGCGTCAAGCCCGCCATCCGGTTTCAGCGCGATGTTTCCGGCGACCGACAGCCCCGCTGCCTCGACCTCCATCCGGTCGACCTCCACCGGCTTGCCGAGCCGGCCGCGCAGCATCAGCCGGCCGCTGCGCTCGGCGGCCTTGCTCCAGCCGATCGCGGGAATCCCGAGTGTGAGGCCCGCGAGGTCCGAAACGAATTCGAACGCCGGCGGCTTGCCGCGTTCGAGGTCGATCGACATCTGCCCGATGCCGGTGCCGCGCACCGATCCCGGCGGCAGCGCGATCGCGAATGCGTCGAGCGCGCGGGGCGACAGCTCGACCGTGCCCTCGACCCGGCTCTTGCCGCGATGCTCGGGCCCGAAATCCTGCCTCCAGGTCATTTCCACCGGCACGCCCGAGAACGTGGCCGGGCCGGAAACCGCCATCCCCTCTCGAGAGGCCGTGAGATCAAGCGTGCCGGCCATCAGCACCCGCCCCGGCGCGAGCCGGTCGGAGCGCACGTTGGAAAGCTTGCCCGTAACCTTGTAATCGACGTCCTTGGGCTTGATCTTGCGCATCAGGACGAGGTCGAGAATGGTCTCGATCCGGGCTCGCCCCTCGGCCAGATCGACCGGCCGGCCGGCCTTGGTCAGGAACTGAAAGGGCGGCCGGTCCAGAAGCGACAACGCCGCGGTGATCGTGCTTTCGGTCTTCAGCGTGATCCGCGACGGTGCGGGCTTGATCCTGAGATCGGGGATCTCCATCACCGAACCCGCGACATCAATATCGCCTCCCGCCGGCGCCACGACGTGGCCGCGATCGACGACGAGCGTGTATCTGTAGTCGGTGATCGACGCATGGCCCGCGCCGTTCCGGATCGGCGGCAGGGTCTTGAGAATCCGCACCTCGGTATCGCTGTATTCCCATCCGAGCGCAAAATGCGGGTCTTCACCGGGCCGCAGGCGGAAAGCCGATTTCACGTTCGACAGCACGCTGGTCGCGACGTTCTCCTTGAGCCAGGCGCGGGTCTTGGGCACCGCCGCGACCGGCCAGAGCGCCATCAGCCGCTTGCTCTCGATCTCGTTCACAGCGACATCGACACCGACCGCCCAGCCCTCGGGCTCGGCAGCGGCCCGGCCTCGGGCGCTGATCCGACCGCCCTCGTCCACCAGCACGAGCTGGCCGAGATCGAAGGTGAACGGGTCGAGGCGGAGCCGGAAATCCATCGCGCCTTGCGAGATCGTGACCGGATCGTCAAATACGCCCTCGGGATCGGCCTTGAGCTCGCTGATCGCGACCTGTCCGATCAATGTCTGCGGCAGCCCGGCCTCCAGGTCCTTGAGCCAGGCCTTGACGGACGCGCGGACCCGCAGGGCAGGTCCGTCGACCTCGAGGTCGGTAAAGGTCAGTGCCGCGCGTTCGGGATCGTAGGCCATGTCGAGCCGGACCCGGTCGAAGCGGACCGGCTTGGTGTCGGCGGTGGGCCTGAGCGCCCCGGCGCCGATCTCCAGCGTCGACGTGAGCAGGCCGACCCTGCCTTCGGCATCGACCTCGGAGCGGATCGCGCCCGAGATCGGCGCGTCGAGCGCACCGAGCCAGGCCAGCGCCGGCGATTGCGCGGCGAGGTCGCGCGCCGAGACATCGGTGATCTCGGCGGTAAGGTTGGCCGCGGGCGAGTGCTTGTCGGATGTGAAGCCGAGCTTGGCCAGCGCCGGCGGACCGCTGCCCTCGGCCAGCGCGATCGACAGATCGATCGCTATCCGCTTGGCATCCTGCTCGAAGGCGAGAAAACCATCGCTCGCGCGCCAGACCCGGCCGACCCGAAGATCCTCGAACTCGACCTCCATCCCGTCGACCGTGACCGTCTCGATATCCTTCAGGACCGGTAACGAAAAAAGCTGGTCGATCCCGTCGAGTAGCGCCTCCGGCTTTAGCGCCGCGCCTCCGGCGGCCGCCCCGGCGCCGACATCGACGTCGAGGCTGCCATCCACGAGCCGGCGCAAGGCGATCCGGGTGCCACCGAGTTCAAGCGCGCGCGGCTCGATCCGCCCGCTCAGCATCGGCTTTGCCCAGAGCGTCGTCGTCACTTCCGGCAGAACCGCGATCCGGTCTCCGCGCGGCGAGAAAAGTTCGACACCGCCGAGCCGCACATGCGGCGTGAAGTCCTCGTCGACCAGAAGGTCGACATCGAGGATCCGGGCCGAGACCCGGCCCGCCAGGACCCGGTTCGCCCGCGCCTCGATCCGCTCGACCGCCCAGGCTGGCGCCGGGACGACCCGCCCCGTCAGCGCAAGCACCGCGACCGACAGGAGCACCGCCACCAGGGCGAGGCTGAGAATCAGCCATGCGCCCAGGCGGCGGCGCCTCGGCGTCTTGACGGTGGTGCCCACGCTGTTGCCCTGCTCGTCCATCCTGCCGCCGTTTCCCGGTGCCCGCCCGATCGGGCGGCCCGCTTCCGGGGCTCCCTTTATCTTTCACGAAAGCGAAGTAAAACAGAAGCCCGAACGTACCGGCAAAGGATAGCACGCCCATGCTCGCGCCCTCAGACCAGGCCCCGGATTTCACCCTGCCCCGCACCGGCGGCGGCACGGTCACACTTTCGGGCATCGCGCCGAGAAAGACCGTGCTCTACTTCTACCCCAAGGACGACACTCCGGGCTGCACGACCGAGGCGCTCGATTTCACCCGCCTCGCCGACGAGTTCGATGCCGCCGGTGCGGTCGTCATCGGCATATCCAAGGACAGCGTGAAGAAGCACGAAAGGTTCTGCGCCAAGCACGGGCTCGGCGTGATCCTCGCCTCGGACGAGGCGGGCGACACCTGCGAAAGCTACGGCGTCTGGGTCGAGAAGGCGATGTACGGCCGCAAGTACATGGGGATCGAGCGCGCGACGTTTCTCATCGACGGGACCGGACGCATTGCCCGGATCTGGCGCAAGGTGAAGGTCGACGGCCACGCGGCCGAGGTTCTCGACGCGGCGCGCGCGCTGTGACGCTAGCGCTGGCCGAGATGGCGGTGGAGGTGCTGACCACCGCGGACGGGCGCGCCAAGACCGCGCTCTCGCACGCCCATGCCGCGCGCTGGCGCGAGGCCCGCGCGGCCGGCAGCCCGCTCGCCGTGGGCCGGGCCGAACCGCCGATGCGCCCGGCGCGGCCCGACAAGCCTGAGCTCCTGCCGCCGCGCGAGGTGCCGCGCCGCCGCACCGGAACCGCACAGGGCCGGATCGCGCTCCTGCACGCGCTGGCGCATATCGAACTCAACGCCGTGGACCTGCACTGGGACATCATCGCCCGCTTTACGCATGTGCCGATGCCGATGGGCTTTTACGACGACTGGGTGAAGTCTGCCGACGAGGAGTCCAAGCATTTCAACCTCCTCTGCGACTGCCTCGAAAGCTGGGGCAGTCACTACGGCGCGCTTCCCGCCCATGCCTTCATGTGGCGCGCGGCGGAAGACACGGCGGAGGACCTTCTGGGCCGGCTCGCGGTGGTGCCGATGGTCCTTGAGGCGCGCGGGCTCGACGTGACGCCGGGCATGATCGAGATCTTCGGGCGCGCGGGCGAGACTGCCGCGACCGAGGCCCTGCGCGTGATCTATGCCGAGGAGGTCGGCCATGTCGCCTATGGCGTGAAATGGTTCAACTGGCTCTGTGGCCGCGACGGGCTCGATCCCAAGGAGGTCTTCCACGGCCTCGTGCGCAGATACTTCCACGGCGCGCTGAAGCCGCCCTTCAACGAGGAAAAGCGGGCCGAGGCGGGACTGCCGCCCGACTTCTACTGGCCGCTCGCCGATGAGGTCAAAGACGCGCCGGGCACCGCCGGATTTCGCTGATATCGCGCGGCGATATCGGCGATTTCTTGCCGATTCCGGCGGGTTCCGGCCGATGCCCGCCCGCACAGGGCCAAAGAAGTTGCGGCACGGCCACCCGATTGGTAAGGCCCTGCCCAAGCGCCATTAGGGGATGGGGCACGCTCTCTGGATGAGCCAATCAACGGGGACAGGATTGCCAGCACGTCTACTCGGCCGCATGCACGCGGCAATTGAACGCCGCCTGCCGGAACAGCGCCTGTTCCTGCGTTCCGATACCGAAACCCGCTTCATTCGCCTGAAACCGGTCACCCAGGCGGTGGCTCTGTCCGGCATGGCGCTGGTTCTCGCCTGGTCGATCGTCGCGACCGCCGTCCTCTTGATGGATTCGATCGGTTCGGGCAGCGCCCGCGAACAGTCGCGCCGCGAGCAGGCCAACTACGAGACCCGGCTCGACGCGCTCTCGACCGAACGCGACAAGCGCGCCGAGGAAGCCGCCGCCGCGCAGGAGCGTTTCGCGGTGGCCCTTGGCCAGGTTTCCGCGATGCAGTCCGCCCTTCTCGCCTCCGAGGAGCGCCGCAAGGAGCTTGAAACCGGCATCGGCGTGATCCAGGCCACGCTGCGCCGCACCATGACCGAGCGTGACGCGGCGCGCGGCAAGATCACGGAACTGGCCGCGGCCGCTTCGGAAGGCCCTGCCCTCGCGCCCGCCGGTGGCCTGCGCGGCGAGGACGTGACCGAGACGCTCGATTTCGTCACCGCCGCCCTCGACCGCACCGCGACCGAGCGCGACGAGATGGCCCAGAAAGCCCTCGACGCGAAGGACGAGGCCGACGAGATCGCCTTCGAGCTGAAACTGCTCGAGCAGCGCAACAACGAGATCTTCGCCCAGCTTGAAGAGGCGGTGACCGTCTCGATGGAGCCGCTGGACAAGATGTTCTCCTCTGCCGGGCTCGATCCGGAGGAGCTGATCGAAAAGGTCCGTCGCGGCTATTCCGGCCTCGGCGGTCCGCTCGGGCCGCTCGCCCCGGCGGCGATACCGGGCGGCGACGCCGATGCCGCGCGTGCGGCAAAGATCCTCGAAGGGCTCGACCGGATGAACCTCTACCGGATCGCGGTGGAAAAGGCGCCTTTCGCGATGCCGCTCAAGACCTCCTATCGCTACACATCGGGCTTTGGACGCCGCTGGGGGCGGATGCACGAGGGCACCGATCTCGCAGGCGCGCACGGCTCGCCGATCCTCGCCACCGCCGACGGCACCGTGATCCATGCCGGCTGGGAATCCGGCTACGGCAACCTCGTCAAGATCCGCCACGAATTCGGTATCGAAACCCGCTACGGCCATATGTCGAAAGTCCGCGTGAACGTGGGGCAAAAGGTCTCGCGCGGGGACAGGATCGGTGATATGGGGAATACCGGCCGCTCAACCGGGACGCATCTGCACTATGAAGTGCGCGTGAACGGGAAGGCGATCAATCCGATGACGTATATCAAGGCAGCAAACAATGTTTTCTAAAAGCAGGATCAACGAGCCCGGACCGAAAGCGGGCACCGAGACCGAACAGCCCAAGGCCCCCGAGCCCGCAGCGACCAAGCCTGCCTTCGACTATTCGGCGAGCACGCCCAAGGCGAAGCCGCCGGCATCGGTCCTGTCCTCGGACCTCACGATCACCGGCAACATCAAGACCACCGGCGACATCCAGGTCGAAGGCGTGGTCGATGGCGACATCCGTGCCCATCTCCTGACCGTCGGCGAAAGCGCCACGATCAAGGGCGAGATCGTCGCCGACGACATCGTGGTGAACGGTCGCGTGATCGGCCGGGTTCGCGGGCTGAAGGTGCGGCTCACCTCCACCGCACGGGTCGAGGGCGACATCATCCACAAGACGATCGCGATCGAGTCGGGCGCTCATTTCGAAGGCTCGGTCCAGCGCCAGGAAGACCCGCTCGCCCAGGGTTCGTCGAAGCCCGCAGCGCCGAAGCCGGCACCCGCCACGGCGAGCTGACGCGGCCGATCGGCTGGTTCCACGAGGGCATCCCCGCGGGATGCCCTTTTCGTTTGCGTCTCAGCGCGCCGCCATCAGGCGCCGGTACATGTGCCAGGTCGCGTGACCGAGCACCGGCAGGACGATGAACAATCCCAGGAACAGCGGCAGCATCCCGACGAAAACCAGCGCCGCGATCACGCATCCCCAGATCGCCATGACCGGCGCATTGGCCATCACCGCCTTCGCCGAATGCACCATCGCCGTGACAAAGTCGATCTCCTTCTCCAGAAGCAGCGGCAAACCCGCTGCGGTGATCGCGAAGAGAACCGAAGCGAAGGCCGCGCCAATCGCGCCGCCGATCAGGAGCATCACCGGACCGTTGCCCTCGAGGAACAGGCTCATGGGATCGAGCCCGGAGGTGAACGCCCTGAGCCCCATGAAGAGCGCGAAAAGTGCATGCGCCACGAAGACCCAAAAGAGGAAGATCACGATGATCACCGCCGCCATCGCCGGGATCTGGCGGTCCTTCTGGGCGAAGACCACGCCGAGCACCTCGCCCCAGGCAAGCGGCTCACCCGCTTCGATGCGGCGGCTCACCTCGTAAAGTCCGACCGCCGCGAAGGGCGCGAGAAGCGGGAAGCCGACGGCGACCGGCGCCAGCCACCACTGCTGCCCCGCGAGAGCGTAGACGTAGTAGAGCAGGAGCCCGCCTGCGACATAGACCGCGCTGAAGAACAACCCGAAATGCGGCGCACGCAGGAAATCCTTGAGCCCGAGCCTGAGAACCGCGCCGATATCCGACCGTTCGACCAGCCGAATCTCCGGCAGAGGATCTGGTCCGCGTTCCACCTGTTCCATGTCTCCGCCTCCTCTCTCTCGCCCTGAGAGAAAGGCTAGGCCACCCGGCCAGAGTCTGGCAAGTGTTTGATGCCGGGGCTTAATCCTCGGCGCGGGCCTCGGCGCGGCTCTTGCCCGCGACATCCATGGCCAGCGTCGCCGCCATGAAGGCGTCGAGATCGCCGTCGAGCACCCCTTGCGTGTCCGAGGTCTCGTGCCCGGTGCGCAGGTCCTTCACCATCTGGTAGGGCTGCAGCACGTAAGAACGGATCTGGTTGCCCCAGCCCGCGCTGCCCTTGGCCTCGTGCGCGGCGTTGATGTCGGCGTTGCGCTTGTCGAGCTCCATCTGGTAGAGCCGCGACTTCAGCGCCTTCATCGCGATGTCGCGGTTCTGGTGCTGCGACTTCTCCGACGAGGTCACGACGATCCCTGTCGGCAGGTGGGTGATCCGCACCGCCGAGTCGGTGGTGTTGACGTGCTGGCCGCCCGCGCCCGAGGAGCGGTAGGTGTCGATGCGGATGTCGTTAGGGGCCACCTCGATCTCGATATTGTCGTCGACGACGGGGTAGACCCAGACGCTCGCGAAGGAGGTTTCACGCGTGCCCTTGCCAAAGGGCGAGATCCGCACGAGCCGATGAACGCCGCTTTCCGATTTCAGCCAGCCGTAGGCGTTCGGCCCGGAGATCTTGTAGGCGCATGACTTGGTCCCGGCCTCGGCGCCCGGTTCCTCGGACTGCAGCTCGACGGTGTAGCCGCGCTTCTCGGCCCAGCGGACATACATCCGCTGCAGCATCTGCGCCCAGTCACAGGCCTCGGTGCCTCCGGCGCCGGCGTTGATCTCGAGGAAGGTGTCGTTGCCGTCCGCCTCGCCGTCGAGAAGCGCCTCGAGCTCCTTCGCCGCCGCGACCTCCTTCAGCGCCTTCAGGGACGCCTCGGCCTCGGCGACGATGTCCTTGTCGCCCTCCATCTCGCCAAGCTCGATCAGTTCGACATTGTCGTTGAGCTCGCGCTCGATCCGGCGATAGGTCTCGACCGCGTCCATCAGCATCTGCCGCTCGCGCATGAGCTTCTGCGCCCGCGCCGGATCCGACCACAGGTCGCCGTCCTCGATCATCGCGTTGAATTCCTCGAGCCGGTGCGGTGCCGTCTCCCAGTCCATCCGCTGGCCGAGGAGCTTCAGCGACTTTCCGATCGCCGCGACAATGTTTTCCATCTCGGCGCGCATGGCCGTCGTCCTTCCGTTCGTTCGTCCGGCGTGATAGCCGAGCCGCCCGCCCCCGGCAAGGGCGGCCATCCCCTTCATCTTGCCTCAAGTCTCCTCGGGGGCGTCCATTGGTGCGCCATTGGTTCGAGCCCAATGGACGACGGGGGCAGACAGCCCCCGTTGCATCCGCCGCAGATCAGTAAAGCCCGCCCGAACTCAGGGTGCCGAAATCGGCCTTCTTCGGGATCACCTTCTTCTGCCCGGTCGAGGTGGTGACCGTGGTGCCGCCCTCGTCCCCGCCAACCTCGCCATAGGCATAGAGCGGCAGATTCTGGCCCATCGCGAAACCGCCGTCGACCATCGCGCCGAGACCGAAGATCGGGATCGCGCCGTCGCGGAAGAACTCGGCCTGCGCGAAGTCGCCGCCGACGCCATCCGGCAGCCGCTCGCCGGTGAAGCGGTTGATGTTGATGAAATGCCCGCCCGGCGGAACCTTGAACTCCGTACCGCCGTATTTCTTCACCGCCTCTTCCATGAAGGCGTTGAAGACCGGCACGCAGAGCGTACCGCCATAGGCACCCTGGCCGAGCGTGCGCGGCTGGTCATAGCCCATGTAGCAACCCGCGACGATGTTCGACGTGAAGCCGATGAACCAGACATCCTTGGCGTCGTTCGTGGTGCCGGTCTTGCCGCCGACCGGCGCCGGCAAATGCACCCCCGAGCCCGATCCGCGCTGCACGACGCCCTGCAGCATCGAGGTGAGCTGGTAGGCGGTCACCGCGTCCATCACCCGCTCGCGGTTTGACACGATCCGCGGCGCGGCGCCGGGATCGAGACTCGCGAGCCGGCAATCGTCGCACTGGCGCTGGTCGTGGCGGTAGATCGTGCGGCCCCAGCGGTCCTGCACCCGGTCGACCAGCGTCGGCTCGACCCGCTCGCCGCCATTGGCGAACATCGCGTAGGCCGCAACCATCTTGAACAGCGTCGTCTCCTGCGAGCCGAGCGCGTTGGCGAGATAGGGAGAGAGCCGGTCATACACGCCGAACCGCTCGGCATAGCCCGCGACCGTGTCCATGCCGACCTCCTGGGCGATCCGGACGGTCATCAGGTTCCGCGACTGCTCGATCCCGGTCCGCATCGGGGTCGGGCCGTAATACTTGTTCGAGGCGTTCTTCGGCCGCCAGAGCCCCTGCGGCGTGTTCACTTCGATCGGCGCGTCGACCACGATCGTCGCGGGCGAGAAGCCCGAATCCAGTGCCGCGGCATAGACGAAGGGCTTGAACGCCGACCCCGGTTGGCGCTGCGCCTGGGTCGCGCGGTTGAAGACCGAGGACTGGTAGGAGAACCCGCCCTGCATCGCGAGCACGCGGCCGGTATTGACGTCCATCGCCATGAAGCCGCCCTGCACTTGCGGCACCTGGCGCAGCGACCAGCGCTGGAACGAGCCGTCGTCCTTTGCGAGGGCCGCGACCAGCACCACGTCGCCCTTCGAGACGAGATCGCCCGCGACCTTCGCCTTGGGCCCGAGTCGGCCGTCGGCCTGGCGCTTCTTCGCCCAGGTCACGTCCTCGGCGGGAATCCAGTGGCCGTCCTCGTCGTCCGAGACCCCCTCGATGCCGATCCGCGCGGCGCTTTCGCCGACCTCGAGCACCACCGCCGGCAGCCAGCCCTCCACGTCGCGCGGCACGTCGACCGCCGCCAGCGCGGCGCGCCAGGCCGCTTCGCTCTCCAGCTCCTCCGGCTTGAGCACCTTGCGGGTGCCGCGCCAGATCCCCTGCCGCCGGTCGAAGCTTTCGAGCGCCTCCTGCAGCGCGACCGCCGCCTGGCCCTGCATCTCGGGATCGACGGTGGCACGGATGGTCAGGCCGCCGCCGAAGAACTCCGCCTCACCGAAACTCTTGGAGAGCTGGCGGCGGATCTCGTCGGTGAAGTAGTCGCGCGGCGGCAGGCCGCCCTTGAACGACGGATAGTCGCCCGCCTGGACCGTCTTGAGCGGGGCCGCCGCCTCTTCATCGAGTGTCGCCCGGTCGATGTATCCGTTCTGGAACATCTCCCGCAGGACGTAGTTGCGCCGCTCGATCGCGGCATCCTTGTTCTTCACCGGATGATAGCTGTAGGGCGCCTTTGGCAGTGCAGCGAGATAGGCCGCCTCTCCGGGCGTCAGCTCCGCGAGCGTCTTGTTGAAATAGGTCTGCGATGCCGAGGCGACGCCGAAGGAGAGGAAGCCGAGGTCGATCTCGTTGAGATAGAGCTCGAGGATCTTGTCCTTGGGCAGCGTATCGACGAGCCGGGTGGCGAGGATCAGTTCCTTGACCTTGCGCTCGGCGGTGCGCTCACCGCCCAGAAGGAAATTCTTCGCCACCTGCTGCGGGATCGTCGAGGCGCCGCGCAGGGTCTTTCCGCGCGTGCGGATCGCATCCCAGAGCGCGCCGGCCATGCCGCGCGCGTCAAAACCCTTGTGGGTGTAGAAATTCTTGTCCTCGGCGGAGATGAAGGCCTCTTTGACGATATCCGGGATTTCCTCGACCGGCGCGAAGATCCGCCGCTCGGTGGCGAACTCGTCCATCAGCCGCCCCTCGCCGGAATAGATCCGGCTGATCGTCTTCGGCGTGTACTGCGCGAGGTATTCGTGATCCGGCAGGTCGCGGCCGTACATCCAGAACACCGCCCCGATCGACAACGCGGCAAAGACCGCGCCGGTGACGAGCCAGCTGAAGAAGCCGCCGAAGAATGACAGGATGAACCGGATCAAAGGGAACCCCATTTCTGAACGGGCCGTCTATACAGCGCCAGCGCCGGACGGTCAAAACAACTTCCGCCCCGCCCCCGTTCCCGGCGGCCCCTTGCCGCAAGGTCATCGCCGGATCAGCCGCGCCTCCGCGGCATCGGCGACGGCCCAGTCGTTGAGCGCAGCCAGAATCGCCTCCTGCATCGCCGCACGCCAGACCGGATCGGCAAGCCGCCTGCGGTCGCCCTCGGAGGACAGGAAACCGAGTTCCAGCAGCACCGAGGGAATGTCGGCCGATTTCAGCACCGAGAACTCAGCCTCCTGGATCGGGTGGCGGTGCATCCTGCCGCCTGTGGCGCTGATCGACGCGGCCAGTTCGCGCGCCAGACGCTCGGTGCGCGGCCGGGTCTCGGCGCGCGCCATGTCCATCATCACCGAGGCCACGACGTCGTCCTGGCCGCTCAGGTCCACCCCGGCCAGGAGGTCGGCCCGGTCATGGCGTTCGGCGAGCTTCGCCGAAGCCGCGTCGCTCGCCTCCTCGGCCAGCAGGTAGACCGTGGCGCCGATCGCCTCGCCCTCGGCCAGCGCGTCGGCATGGAGCGACAGGAACACGTCCGCCGAGGCCGCGCGCGCCGCGCTGATCCGCGCTTCCAGCGGAACGAAGTCGTCGGCCTCGCGGGTCAGCACCACGGTCATTCCCTCGTGCCGCAGCCGCTCGGCCAGTTCCTGCGCGAAGGACAGCGTCACATCGGCTTCGAGGATCTTGCCCACCTCGGCCCCGGGGTCGATGCCGCCATGGCCGGGGTCGAGCACCACGATCAACGGCGCCTCGCCGGTCTGGCGCCGTTTCGGCGCGCCCTGGGGCACGGGCGCCGGATCCGCCCAGCGCGCGCCCTCGGGCACACCGCCCGCCGTAAGCACCGCGAACTCGGCCACCGGCACCGGTTCCAGCCGCACCCGGATCGCCGCGCTGCGGTCGCCCGCGATCCGTTCCTCGGCGCTGGCGATCCTGTAGGGGCCGTCAAGCTCGGCCACGAGCCGCGACCAGCCCGCGCGGATCGGTCCCCAGCCAAGTTCGGTCACCCGCGCGGCGCTGTCGAGTTCCGCGGGCCGCGCCGCCGCGAAATCGACCTCGGCGAAATCGAGCACCAGCCGCGGCGGTTCGGCGAGGAGGAAGGCCCGGTAGGGCACCGGCTCGCTGATCGCGAGATCGAGCGCCACGCCTGCGCCCTCGTCGGCCACGCGCGACGCGGCGGGGTCGAGCTTTGCCAGCGACGCGGGCTCCTCGGCCTGCGCCGCGAACGCCGCGACGGCACAAAGCGCCCCGGCGAGCGCCGCCCGGACCCCATGGCCGACCATCAGGCCCGGTCCCCGCGCCGCGTCGCCATGAAGGCCTGCAGCCGCGCCAGCCCCTCGCGGATATCGGCGGTCGAGCGCGCGTAGGAGAAGCGCAGTGTCCGCTCCCCGCGTGCCGGGTCGAAGTCGAGCCCCGGCGTCACCGCGACGCCGGCCTCCCGCAGGATCTCGGCGGCGAAGCCGAGGCTGTCGTCGGTCAGGTCGGTGACATCGGCATAGATGTAGAACGCCCCGTCCGGCGGTGCGATCTTCGTGAACCCGGCCTTCGGCAGCCCTTCCAGCATCAGCCGCCGGTTCTCGGCATAGACCGCGCGGTTGGCCTCCAGTTCCGGCTCGCAGTCGAGCGCGGCAAGGGCGGCGACCTGGCTGGCATGGGGCGGGCAGATGAACATGTTCTGGGCCAGCCGCTCCACGGTGCGGACATGGTCGGGCGGCACGACCATCCAGCCGATCCGCCAGCCGGTCATCGAGAAATACTTGGAAAAGGAGTTGATCACATAGACGTCGTCCGAGATCTCCAGCGCCGATACGGCGCGCCCCTCGTAGTGGAGCCCGTGATAGATCTCGTCCGAGACGAAGGCGACGCCCTTCGCATGGGCGGCCTCGATGAGTTTGGCGAGTCCGGCGCGGTCGAGCATCGTTCCCGAGGGATTCGCCGGCGAGGCGACGATCAGCCCCTTGATGTCGTCGGGAATGTCCTCGGCCCGCGGCTGGTAGCGATCCTCGGGCCGGGTCTCGAGATCGACGGGCTTCAGGCTCAGCGCCTTGAGGATCTGCCGGTAGGAGGGATAGCCGGGCGCGCCGAGCGCCACCCTCTCGCCCGCG
This sequence comes from Albidovulum salinarum, assembly GCF_025673475.1. Classification (NCBI taxonomy): domain Bacteria; kingdom Pseudomonadati; phylum Pseudomonadota; class Alphaproteobacteria; order Rhodobacterales; family Paracoccaceae; genus Albidovulum; species Albidovulum salinarum. The sequence continues at coordinate 82,322 of NZ_JAOVQO010000017.1, forward strand.
TCGAAGAGCGCGGTGAAGGCGAGGAGGAACGCGGCCGAGGAGCCCGCCGTCACCACGACGCGGGCGGGATCGAGCTCGACCCCGTACCAGCGCCTGTAGAGCCGCGCGATGCCCTCGCGCAGCGCCGGAAGGCCGAGCGCCACGGTGTAGCCGAGCGCGTCGCGCTCCATCGCGGCGGCGAGCGCGGCGCGGGCACCCTCCGGCGCAGGGGTCGAGGGCTGGCCGACCTCCATGTGGATGACGTGGCGGCCCGCCGCCTCTTCGGCGCGTGCGGCCTCCATCACGTCCATCACAATGAAGGGATCGACCACGGCACGGCTTGATAAGCGCATCTGCCCCTCTCTATCTTGGCCCGGAACCGGGTCCGTTCATTCCAGCCCCGGCGCTCGACGTCAATGCCCCAAGGCGCCGGGGTTGCGTCCGGGGCCGGAAAGGGCGAGACCAGAGACGCGACCGGGCGCGGCGGAACCGCGCCCACATTGAGGAATCGTGCATGAAACTCGCCCCGCTGGTGCTCGCCGCCACTCTCGCCACCCCCGCCGCCGCCTTCGACGTCTCGTCGATGAGCGATGCCGAACGTGAGGCGTTCCGCGCCGAGGTCCGATCCTACCTGCTCGAACACCCCGAGGTTCTCTCCGAGGCGATCGACGTCCTGCAGTCGCGCCAGGCGGAAGCCGCCGCGAACCAGGATCTCGCGCTCGTCAAGGCCAACGAGAGTGATCTCTTCGCCGACGGCCATTCCTTTGTCGGCGGCAACCCCGAAGGCAGCCTGACCGTCGTCGAGTTCATCGACTACCGCTGCGGCTACTGCCGCAAGGCCCACGCCGAGGTGGCAGAGCTGATCTCCTCGGACGGCGACATCCGCTACATCGTCAAGGAATTCCCGATCCTCGGCGAACAGTCGATGATCGCCTCGCGTTTCGCCATCGCCGCGCTCCAGACGCATGGCGAGGAGGTCTACCAGAAGATCAACGCGGGCTTCTACGAGAGCTTCCGGGGTGACGTGACCGAGGCGACGCTGGAATCCTTCGCCGACGAGCTTGGCTTCGACCCGGCCCCGGTGCTCGAGCGAATGAACGCGCCGGAGGTGACCAAGGTGATCGAGGAGAACCACCTCCTCGCCCAGCGCATGCAGATCTCGGGCACGCCCACCTTCGTCATGGGCGGCCAGATGCTGCGCGGCTACGCGCCGCTCGCGACCATGCAGGCGATCGTCGCCGAGGAACGCGGCTGAAGGCTCAGTCGCAGGCTCAGGCCCCTTCCGCCAGAGCCGGAACGGACCGGCGCGGCAGCAGCGCCAGCACGGCGAGCGAGGCGCCGCCCGCGAGGACGAAGAGCGCGGGCAGCGGCACCCAGCCGATCATCAGCCCCACGAGCATCGGCCCGACGAACTGCCCGGCCGACAGCAGGAGGAAGGTGAGCCCGAAGCCGACCGCCGGCGCTTCGGCCGAGAGGTCGAGGCTCCACATCCCGAGCGTCGCGGCCATGAACACGAAGAAGCCGCCGAAGACGAGTCCCGAGCCGAGAACCGCCACCGGCCCCTGCCCGGCCGCCAGCATGAGCGTCGCCACCGCGATCCCCGCCTGGAAGACGGCAAGCGACCGGATCGGGCCGATGCGGCCGACGATCCGGCCAGCGAAGGCGCCGGCGAAGCCCGCGAGGCCGACGAGGCTCCAGAATACCTGACCGAAGGTCGCCGGATCGAGCCGGTGGCCGGCAAGCACGATGGTGGTCCGGCCCGCCGTTACCAGATCGACCGAGAAGGCCCAGTAGATCGAGGTGGCGATGCCGATCAGGAAGGCGACGGCAAAGAGCCGCCCGCGCCCTCCCGTGGTCATCCAGCGCCAGTCCAGCTGGCCGAATCCACCGGCATTGCGCGCCGCGACCGGCGGCAGGATCGCCACGCACCAGAGCGTGGAAAGAAGCCCGAAGCCCGCGAAGATCGCCCAGGCCATGCGCCAGCTCTCGCCCAGCAGGATCGCCACCGGCCCGCTCAGCATCACGCCGAGGCTCGTGCCGGAATTGATGACCGAGTAGATCCCCTTCCGGCGCGGCGCCGTTACGAGCGTGACGATGATCTCTGAAAACGGTGTATAGGCGAGGCCGGGGCTCACGCCCGCGACGGTCACGCCGAGGATCAGCATCCAGGGCGCCGTGGCACCGGCGATGAGCGCCATGCCGAGCGCCGCCGCGAGCCCGCCAAGCAGGACCGAGAGGCGCGGCCCGACGCGGGTGGAAAGGTAGATGCCCGCCAGCGTGATCAGGAAATAGCTCGCATAGGAGGCCGCCGCCGTCAGTGCGAGCAGGCGGTCGGAGAGATCGAAGACCTCGCGGAACACCGGCAGGAACAGCCCGTAGGCATAGCGCGCGAGCCCGTAGCTCGTGGCCACAATGCAGACCCCCGGCGCGACGAGGCGGTAGTCGAGGAGCTTCACGCGGGCATCTGCGCCGCAGGCGCTTGAATTTCCGTGCATTCTCGAAATCTCGACTCTGAAGACCGGAACGGTCCGGCGAGCGCGATCATTGGCGCGGGCGGGCGCGAATCCTTTACCATTCGCGCCCTCCGCCGGCCGGATCGCGACTTCCGCCGCCGCCCCGCAACTGACACAGATCATGGCGTCCGGTGCGGGTGGCTGGTCCAAGGGGAATGCAGCTGCGACAGGATCCCGCCATGACCGCCCCCCTCGACAGCATCACCGTCCTCGACCTGACCCATGTTCTCGCCGGCCCCTTCGCCACGGCGACGCTCGGCGATCTCGGCGCCCATGTGATCAAGGTCGAACGGCCCGGCACCGGCGACGACACCCGCGCCTTTCCGCCGTTCAAGGGCGAGGAAAGCGCCTATTTCGCCGGGCTCAACCACGGCAAGCTCTCTATCGCGCTCGACCTCAAGGCCGGGGCCGACCGGGCGATCTTCGAGCGTCTCCTCGCCCGCGCCGACGTGATCCTGGAAAACTACCGCCCCGGCACGATGGAAAAGCTCGGCTATGGCTGGGACACGCTGTCGGCGCGTTTCCCGCGGTTGATCTACGGCGCGGTGTCGGGTTTCGGCCATACCGGGCCGGAGGCCGGAAAACCCGCGTATGACATGGTGGTGCAAGCGCGCGGCGGGGTGATGTCGATCACCGGCGAGGAAGGCGGGCCGCCGGTGCGCGTCGGCGCATCGATCGGCGATATCGTCGCGGGGATGTACCTGGTGCAGGGGGTGCTTGCCGCGCTGCTGCGCCGCGACCGCGACGGACGGGGTGCCAAGGTCGACATCTCGATGCTCGACGCCCAGCTCGCGATCATGGAGCACGCGGTCGCGATCACCTCCGTCTCGGGTAATCCACCCGGCCCGACCGGCGCGCGGCACCCGACGATCACGCCGTTCTCCACCTACCGCGCCGCCGACGGCTTCTTCGTCATCGCTGCTGGCAACGACGCGCTCTTCACCAAGCTCTGCGCCGCCCTCGGGCTCGACGACCTGCCCGCCGATCCGCGCTTCGCGAGCAACGCGGCCCGCTGCGAGAACGTGCATCTCCTCAAGCGCCTGATCGAGGCGGTGACGCTCGACCGCCCCCGCGCCCACTGGATCGCGGCGCTGGAGGCGGCGGGCGTGCCGACCGGCCAGGTCCAGAACATGGCCGAGGTGCTCACCGATCCGCAGCTTCTCGCCCGTCACATGGTGACCGAGGTTCCGGCCCGCCCCGGCGGTGCCGCCTTCACCGCCGCCGGCAACCCGATCAAGATGACCGGACTCGCCGATCCTGCTCCGCGCGGGCCGGCCCCGACGCTGGACGGTGACCGGGCGGCGGTTCTGGACTGGCTCGAAAGGGACTGAGACCGAGGCCGCCGCTCGCTCGGGCGGCCGCGCGTCACTTCATCATCGCCACGTCGGCATCGGTGGTGAAGATCATGTCCTCGCCGCCCGCGCCCATGTGGCAGGCGATGCAGCCGGCATCCGCGCCCTTGCCGACGAGCCCGGCCAACTGCATCCCCGCAGGGTTCTTGTCGAGCGAACCATCGGGCAGGTACTTGACCCAGAACCAGTTTCCGGTCTCGTCGTCATAGCCCTCGGCGCGCTGGAACATCACGGTGACGGCGCCGAGATGACCGGACGGATCGCCGAGCACCTCGTCGACGCTCACGCCTGCGGGGCCGTAGTTGCGCTTGACGATCAGCCTGCCGTCGTGGCCATCGACCGTCGCGCGGGTGTAGAAGGTCTCGAGCATCATGCCGTGGGGATCGGTGCCCTCATAGGGGAAGGCCATGATCGCGTTGTCGCCGACAAGCCGCTCGGCCACCATCACGTCCCAGAGAAGCGCCGCGTAGGCCGCATCCTCCTCGCTGCCGAAGGGGGCGTCCTGCGCCGCTGCGCCGGTCGCCGCGAAGGCCGCTGCCGCGGCGGTCGTGATAATGTGTCTCATGCTTCCCTCCCAGGTCCGGTTTCGCGTTCCCCAAGAGTAGCCGAGACCCTTTTCACGGCGGTTCAAGCCGCGGTGACCCATCGGCACGATCGCGTGACCGGCCACGGCCTCGTGAGCGATCGTGCATCGACAGGGGCGTGTTGCAGGCGGAGAATGCCCGCGGAGGTCGAACCGATGCACCTCGCCCTTGCGCTGCTCTTCGCACTCATTGTCCCCGCCGGTCCGGTAAGCGCAGATATCTGCGTCACCAATGCCGACCGGACCCGGCTGCTCTTCGTCGCCGAGACCGACGGCGGGATCCGTGTGATCGCCTGGCTCGACCCCGGCGGGCGGCTCTGCGCGGAGGGTGCCGGGTCAGGCCGCGTCAGCGTCTATGAGACCGAGGACAGCCTCGAAGGCTGCACCCGGCTCGTGCCGCCCGACGGCGCGGACGTGCTATTGCGCTACACCGCCTTCGACCGCTGCCTCTGGCAATCCCATCTCGACTGACCGGTCCTCCGTGCGGCAGAACCGCCAATTCTGACGGAGTTGAGCCGCCATCTGACGCGGACAGGCCTTGCCTTGGCGTCGCTCTGGCCTAGAAAGGCAATGCGCCAGGACATCCGGAGAAAGCCATGACCGACGATCCCCTCGTGATCTTCACGCCCTCGGGCAAACGCGGGCGGTTCGCGCCCGGCACGCCCGTCCTGACGGCCGCGCGACAGCTCGGCGTCGACCTCGACTCGGTCTGCGGCGGGCGCGGCATCTGCTCGAAATGCCAGATCACGCCGGGCTATGGCGAATTCCCCAAGCACGGCGTCACCGTGAGCGAGGGCGCGCTGTCGGAATGGAACGAGGTCGAGGCCCGCTACGACCGTATCCGCGGGCTGAAGGAAGGCCGGCGGCTCGGCTGCCAGGCCAAGGTCTGCGGCGACGTCGTGATCGACGTGCCGCCGGAAAGCCAGGTCCACCGCCAGGTGATCCGCAAGTCGGCGACCGTGCGGGACATCACGATGGATCCGGCGACCCATGCCTATTACGTCGAGGTCGTCGAGCCCGACATGCACGAACCCTCGGGCGACTTCCAGCGGCTCTGCGACGCGCTGCGCGACCAGTGGCAGATCGAGGGGCTCGAGGCCGATGCGAGCCTTCTCGGCAAGCTGCAGCCGGTGCTGAGGAAGGGCGAGTGGAAGGTCACGGTGGCGATCCACCGCGACCACCGCAACAAGCCGCGCGTCATCGACATCTGGCCGGGCTTCTGGGAGGGCCGGCTCTACGGCCTCGCGATCGACCTCGGGTCGACCACCATCGCCGCTCATCTGTGCGACCTCCGCAACGGCAACGTGCTGGCGTCCTCGGGCCTCATGAACCCGCAGATCCGCTTCGGCGAGGACCTTATGAGCCGGGTGAGCTACGCGATGATGAATCCGGGCGGCGACCGGGAGATGACCAATGCCGTCCGCACCGCGATCAACGGGCTTGCCCAGGCGATCGCCACCGAGGCGCATGTCGATCCGGGCCAGATCGTCGAGACGGTTTTCGTCTGCAACCCGGTGATGCACCACCTGTTGCTCGGCATCGACCCGGTGGAGCTCGGCCAGGCGCCCTTCGCGCTCGCGACCTCCGAGAGCCTGTCGCTCGCTGCCCGCGATCTCGACCTCACCGCCATCCACCGCAATGCGCGGGTCTATGTGCTGCCCTGCATCGCCGGCCATGTCGGCGCCGACTGCGCCGCCGTGGCGCTCTCGGAAGAACCGAACAAATCCGAGGACATGGTGCTGATCGTCGACGTCGGCACCAATGCCGAGATCCTTCTCGGTAACAAGGACCGCGTCCTCGCCTGTTCCTCCCCCACCGGCCCCGCCTTCGAGGGCGCGCAGATCAGCGCGGGCCAGCGCGCCGCGCCCGGCGCCATCGAGCGGGTCGAGATCGACCCCGCGACCAAGGAGCCGCGCTTCCGCGTCATCGGCTGCGACCTCTGGTCTACCGACGAGGGCTTTGCCGAGGCGACCGCCCAGACCGGCATCACCGGCATCTGCGGCTCGGGCATCATTGAGGTCGTGGCCGAGATGCGGATGGCGGGCATCCTCGACGCCGGCGGCCTGATCGGCTCGGCCGAGCAGGTCGGCACCGCGCGTTGCGTCGCGACCGGGCGGACCAACGCCTATGTGCTCCACGACGGCACCGCCGCGGGCGGGCCGCTGATCACGGTCACGCAGGGCGATATCCGCGCGATCCAGCTCGCTAAGTCGGCGCTCTATGCGGGCGCGCGGCTCCTCATGGACGAGCTGAACATCGACAAGGTCGATCGGGTCGTGCTCGCCGGTGCGTTCGGCGCCCATATCTCGCCGAAACATGCTATGGTTCTTGGCATGATACCCGATTGCCCGCTCGACAAGGTGACCTCCGCCGGCAACGCCGCCGGCACCGGCGCGCGCATCGCGCTGAGCAACATCGCCTCGCGCGCCGCGATCGAGGAGGAAGTCGGTCGCATCTACAAGGTCGAGACGGCGATCGAGCCGCGCTTCCAGGAGCATTTCGTGGCCGCCAACGCGATTCCGCACGCGACCGCGCCGTTCCCGGAACTGGCGGCGATCATGACCCTGCCGGATGTCAGCTTCAACACCGCGGGCTCGGGCGCCGAAGGCGGCCGACGCCGCCGGAAAGGATGACGGCGGACCCGATCGCCGAACTGCTCGCGGGCGTCGCCCGCGCCGACCGCGAGTGCTTTCGTAGGCTTTACTCCGAGACCGGAGGCAAACTCTTCGGGGTTTGCCTCCGTATCCTTGGTAACCGGAGCGAGGCCGTGGACGCACTCAAGGAAGTGTTCGCGCGGGCCTGGCAGGACGCCCGCCGTTTCGATGCGTCGAAGGGCGACGGCATGGTCTGGCTCGTCGCGATAGCCCGCGACCATGCCATCGACCGGCTCCGCGCCCGTCCGGCGCGGGCCACCGACGGCGCTGCGCCGCCGGACCGTGCCGAAGTCCTGCCCGATTCCGAAGCGCCGGCCGCAAAGGGCGCGGCGCGGCGCCTCGCCGATTGTCTCGAACTGATCGACCCGGCCCGCTCCGCCGCCCTGCGCAGCGCCTATCTCAGCGGGTTGAGCACCGAAGCCCTCGCGCACCACCAAGACGTGCCCCTCGACACGATGCGGTCCTGGCTCCGCCAGGGGCTGGCGAAACTGAAGGAGTGCATGGAGGCATGAACGAACCCGCCAGCGACATGCCCGAACGCGAGGCGCTTGCAGCCGAATATGTCCTCGGCACGCTCGCCCTGCCCGAACGGCTCGCGGCGGAGGCGCTGGTCGACAGCGATACGAACTTCGCCCGGCTGGTCGATGAATGGCGGGACCGGCTCTCCCCGCTCAACGCCGGATACGCGCCGGTAATGCCGCCTCCCGGCCTTCTCGAGGCGGTCGAGAAGCGGCTCTTTCCGGAGCCCGAGGCGCCGCATCGACGCCCGTGGCTCTGGGGCGTTCTCGCCGCGGCCGCGCTTGCCGCGCTCGCCCTCGTCACGGTTCTGCCAACAGCCCGGCCGCCAGCCGCGATCGTGGTGACTTTGACCGGCGAGAACCAGCCGCTCGTCATCGACGCCCGCTTCGACCCGGAGGCGGGCGAACTGACGATCACCCGCAGCGCTGGCCCGGCCGCTGCGCCCGGCCAGGACCACGAACTCTGGCTCATCCCCGAGGGCGAAGCGCCGATCTCGATCGGCCTCGTTCGCGAGGGCGACCTGACGATCCCGATCGCGACCCTGCCCGCCGGCACCACGCTCGCCGTCACGCTCGAAGCCGAGGGCGGCGCGCCGACAGGCGCCGCGACCGGCACGCCCCTCGTCTCTGCCCTGATCGGCGGGAGTTGAACGGCGGTCGGTCACCGTCGCGAAGACGCACGGGCGAGGGATCGGTCAAGCGCCCCAGGCCTTCAGCACCTCTTCCGGGTCGAGCGGCCGCACCTGCGACCCCTCGGCGATCCGCCCCGGCGTGCGGCCGAGCCGCGGCGCCGGCGCGGGCTGGGTCACACCCTCGTGGCACACATAGGTGCCTCGCGCGGCGTTGTGGGGATGGCCCGGCGCCTCGGCGAGCGTGAGGACCGGCGCGAGACAAGCATCCGATCCTTCCATGCGCGCCGCCCATTCGTCGCGGCTTTTCCCGGCAATCCGGGCGGCAATGATCGCGCGCAGTTCCGGCCAGCGCGACCGGTCCCCCTGCGCCTGCAGATCGGCAAGGTCGAGCCCGAGGTGCTCCACGAGTTCGGCCCAGAATTTCGGCTCGATCGCGCCCACCGCGACGAAGCCACCACAGCTGCATTGGTAGACCCGGCAGAACGGCGCCGCTCCGTCGAGCACGTTGGCCTCGCGCGCGGCCTGCCACTGCCCGCCCGAGGCCATCCCCTGTATCATCGACATCAGATGCGCGGTGCCGTCGCTGATCGCGGCATCCACGACCTGCCCCTTCCCGCTCCGGGCCGCTTCCAGGAAGGCGCAGACCATGCCGTAGGCGAGATACATGCCCCCGCCGCCGAAATCGCCCAGGAGATTCAAGGGCGGCACCGGCCGCTCGGCCGGCCCGATCGCGTGAGGTGCCCCCGACAGGGCGATGTAATTGATATCGTGGCCGGCGGCCTCGGCAAGCGGCCCCGCCTGCCCCCAGCCGGTCATGCGCCCGTAAACCAGCCGCGGATTGTCAGCGAAGTCATCGGGTCCGAGCCCCAACCGCTCCATCACGCCGGGTCGCAGCCCTTCGATCAGCCCGTCGGCCCGCCTGATGAGCCGCCGCGCCGTGTCGCGCCCCTCGACCGACTTCAGATCGAGCGTCACGAAGCCCCGGCCGCGGTTGAGGATGTCGTAGTCGAGCCCAAGGAGCGACCGGTTCCCCGGCCGCTCGATCCGCACCACCTCGGCCCCCATGTCCGCCAGCAGCAGCGCCGCGAAGGGCGTGGGCCCGAGCCCGGCAATCTCGACGATCCTGAGCCCGTCGAGCGGCCCGGTCATGCCGAGGCCTTCTCTTCGAGCATCAGCCACTCCTCCTCGGCGGCGGCAAGCGAGGCCTGACGCTCGGCCAGCCCCTCGGATGCGCGGCGGAACTTGTCCGGATGCTGGGAGAAGAGATTGGGATCGGAGAGGAAGTCGGAGAGCTTGCCGATCTCGGCTTCAAGCTTTTCGATGATACCGGGCAGCGCGTCGAGCCGGTGCTTCTCGGTGAAGGTCAGCCCCGGCGCGGTCCTTTTTGCCTTCGGCTCCGGCATGGCCGCGGGCTTCGACGCCGGCCTCACAGCCTTGGCGGGTTCATCCGACCCGCGCTGCGCCTGATAATCGGTCCAGCCGCCGGCATAGGTCACGGCACGCCCGTCACCCTCCATCGCGATTGTCGTCGTTGCCACCCGGTCGATGAAATCGCGGTCGTGGCTGACCAGCAGCACGGTGCCGTCGTAGTCGCCGAGAAGATCCTGCAGAAGGTCCAGGGTCTCGACGTCGAGGTCGTTCGTCGGCTCGTCGAGGATCAGGAGGTTCGACGACTTCGCCATGATCCGCGCCAAGAGAAGCCGCGCCCGCTCCCCGCCCGAGAGCGATCCGATCGGTGCCCGCGCCTGCGCCTCGTCGAAGAGGAAGTCCTTGAGATAGGCCACGACATGCTTCGGCGTGCCGCGCACCATGACCTGGTCCGAGCGCCCCGAAACCGCCATGTCGGGATCGTTCACGAGCCCGTCCCAGAGCGTCACCGAGAAATCGAGCGCAGCCCGCGCCTGGTCGAAGACCGCGATCTCGAGATTGGTGCCGAGCCGCACGGCCCCTTCATCGGGTGCGACCTCGCTCGTCAGCATCTTGAGAAGCGTGGTCTTGCCGACCCCGTTCGGTCCGACAAAAGCCACCCGGTCGCCGCGCAGCACCTTCAGGTCGAAGGGCCTGAGGATCCGCTTATCCCCGAACGCCTTGGCGATCCCCTTGGCCTCGATCACCAGCTTGCCAGAGACCTGCCCGGACTCGAGCGCCATATCCGCCGTTCCCTGGCGCCGGATCATCGCCGCGCGTTCGGCGCGCATCGCCTGCAAGGCGCGGAGCCGGCCCTGGTTGCGCTTGCGCCGGGCCGAAATCCCCTCGACCGCCCATCGCCCTTCGGACTTGATCCTGCGTTCGAGCTTGTGGCGGGCAAGATCCTCCTCGGCCCAGACCGTCTCGCGCCAGTCCTCGAAGGCCTCGAAGCCGCGCTCGTTGCGCCGGACCCTGCCGCGGTCGATCCAGAGCGTCGCCCGCGTCAGCGCCCGCAGGAACGCCCGATCGTGGCTGATGAGGACGAAGGCCGCGCGGGTCTCCTTCAGCTCCGCCTCGAGCCAACGGATCGCCTCGATGTCGAGATGGTTCGTCGGCTCGTCGAGCAGCATCAGCTCCGGCGCCTCGGCCAGAAGTTTCGCGAGCGCCGCGCGCCGCCGCTCGCCGCCGGAGGCTGCCGCGACCGGCGTCGCGGGGTCGAACTTCAGCCCCTCGGCCACGACCGCGACGCGGTAGGCTTCGCCCTCGGGCAGGCCCGAGGCGGCGAAATCGCCGAGCGTGGCAAAGGCCGACAGGTCCGGCTCCTGCTCCATGTAGCCCACGGTCACGCCGGGCGGCACGACCCGGGTCCCGGCATCGGCCTCGACGAGCCCCGCCATGACCTTCATCAGCGTCGACTTGCCCGATCCGTTGCGGCCCACAAGAGCCACCCGGTCGCCCGGCTGGACGACGAGATCGAGCCCGTCGAAAACGGGATTGCCGCCGAAGGTCAGCGTGATGGAGGAAAGCTGGAGAAGCGGTGCGCGTGCCATGGACGCTGAGCTACCCGGCCTGAGGAGTGCCGTCAACGGCCTCACTTTCTGTCCGAAAATACTCCGGGGGAGTCGCCGTGTCCCGCGGCGACGGGGGCAGCGCCCCCTACTCCGCCGCCGCCTTCGCCGCCTCGATCTCGGCCGCGCGGGCTTCCACGAGGTCGACGATATGATCGATCATCTTGTCGTTCGACAGCTTGTGGTCCTGTTTGCCCGCCAGATAGATCATGCCCGATCCCGCCCCGCCGCCGGTGAAGCCGATATCGGTCATCAGCGCCTCGCCCGGCCCGTTCACCACGCAGCCGATGATCGAGAGCGACATCGGCGTCTTGATGTGCTCGAGCCGTTTCTCCAGCGCCTCGACGGTCTTGATCACGTCGAAGCCCTGCCGCGCGCAGGACGGGCAGGAGATGATCTGCACCCCGCGCGTCCTGAGACCGAGGGATTTCAGGATCTCGTAGCCGACCTTCACCTCCTCGACCGGATCGGCCGAAAGGCTGACGCGGATCGTGTCGCCGATCCCGGCCCAGAGGAGATTGCCGAGCCCGACCGCCGACTTGACCGTGCCGGAAACGAGGCCGCCCGCCTCGGTGATGCCGAGGTGGATCGGCGCATCCGTCGCCTCGGCCAGTTGCTGGTAGGCGGCGGCGGCGAGAAAGACGTCGGAGGCCTTGCAGGAGATCTTGAACTCGTGAAAGTCGTTGTCCTGCAAGAGCTTGATATGATCGAGCCCGCTTTCCACCATCGCGTCCGGGCAGGGCTCGCCATACTTGTCGAGAAGGTGCTTTTCGAGGCTGCCGGCGTTCACCCCGATGCGGATCGAGCAGCCGTGGTCCTTGGCCGCCTTCACCACCTCGCGCACCCGCTCGGCCGAACCGATATTGCCGGGATTGATCCTGAGGCAGGCGGCGCCCGCTTCGGCCGCCTCGATGGCACGGCGATAATGGAAATGGATGTCGGCCACGATCGGCACCGGGCTTTCGCGGACGATCTCGCGCAGCGCGCGGGTGGAGGCTTCGTCCGGCGTCGAGACGCGGACGATGTCGGCCCCGGCCGCGGCGGAACGCAGCACCTGGTCAACCGTCGCCCTCACGTCGGAGGTGATCGTGTTGGTCATGGTCTGGACCGTGATCGGCGCGTCACCGCCCACCGGGACGTCGCCGACCATGATCCGGCGCGACTTGCGCCGGGCGATGTCGCGCCAGGGTCGGATCGGATTGTGGGACATGTCAGCCTCGGCTCTGACTCGCGGGGATCGCGCTCTAGATAGACCGCCCGGCGCCACTCGGCAATGACAGCGTCACTCAGTGGCGGGTTCGGCGGCGCCCGCCGCACCGGCATCGGCGACGGCGACGAACTGCGCGAGATCGGCGTCCTGCGAGAGATCGGCCACCGCGAACTTCGCCGTGAGAGCTTCCGGCGAGAGCTCGACGTTTCTGGTGACGACGCCCTGGCGACCGGCGGGGCCATAGGTCTGGCCATTGACCGCGAAATAAAGCGCCCCGGACTCGCCGACGCGAAGGATCGGGGCCTCTTCGAGCTTCGGCAGCGCGAACCGCTCGCCGGAATCGAGGATCTTCTCGAAGATCACGCTGCCATCGGCAGCCTGGACCCGTACCCAGGCCGGGCGGACCGCCAGCAGTTCGACCGCCGGCGCATCGGCCGCGACGACCTGAACAGGCGTTTCGCCGAGCGCAGCCGTCACCGCGCCGTCGATTGCGGAGGCGGTCGATGCGACAGGAGCCCAGGCGTTCGCAGGCGTGGCAGCCGCAACAGCCATCTCGGGCGCAGGCGCCATGTCCGCAAGCGCGCCCACGGTGCGCGGATCAATCGAGGCGATCGGCCCATCGCGCGCCACGAGCACAGGCACATCGAGCGCCTCGGGCCGGTAGAGCCGGTCGAAAGCCTCTGGCGCCGGCGGAAGCGCCTCCTGCCCCGGAAGTGCTGCAAGCGCCAGTTCGCCATCCTCGGCCTGATCGGCTGCGTGGCCGCCGACTCCCGCCAGCGGATCAAGCTCGGCCGTCACGCCAGGCGCCTGGTCGACCGGCGAAAGCTGCACCTTCTGCACTTCCTGCAGAACCGTCCAGCCGCCATAGCCGATGCCGCCGATCAGCATAAGAAGCACCATGATCGAGCCGATCGCGCGGGGCTCCACCCCGGACAGGGCGGGTCCGCCGCGCGGCACGAAGAGCGCGTTGGGGTTGGCGAGCGGCTCGCTGTATTCGATCTTCTTGCGCGTGGGCTTCGGCCCCGAGGCCGCGAGCGACATGCCGTGGGCGACGGTGAAATTCGCCTCCTGGCAGAACCGCTTGAACGCCCATTCGGGATCCATGCCGAGATAGCGCGCATAGGAACGCACATAGCCCGCGACGAAACCGGGCGTCTCGAAGGCCGAGACATCGGCGTTCTCGATCGCGGCGATGTAGCTCGCCTTGATTTTCAGCTCGCGCTGTACGTCGAGAAGAGACTTCGCGAGCGTCGCGCGCTCGCCGCGCATCACGTCGCCGAGCCGCAGTTCGAAATCGTCAAACCCCTTGGGTTTGTCCAAGTCCTGCGTGGAAGGAGGTGTCCTCCGCCCGATCATGCCTGCTGCCCCGTCTCTTGTATCCGCGCGACTGCCGATTCGTCGGCTCGTGCGCCGTCCTATTGAAGATTCCATAGCACAGGGCAAGGTAGATTGCGACTGTGGATGCCCTCAGGCCGTCAGTTCGGCGCGATTCAAGGCGCAGTGTGACCACAGTTTATCCATCGCGCGGACCAGCCGGTCGATGTCGTCCATCGAATGCACCGGCGAGGGCGTGAAGCGCAGCCGCTCGGTGCCGCGCGGCACGGTGGGGAAGTTGATCGGCTGGACATAGATCCCGTAGTCCTGCAGCAGCATGTCCGAGATCTTCTTGCAGTGCACCGGATGGCCGACATGGACCGGCACGATATGGGTGCCGTGGTCGATGATCGGCAGGCCCAGCGCCTTCAGCCGGGTCTTCAGCACCCGCGCGTGTTCCTGCTGCTTGTCGCGCAGCGACTGGTCGGTCTTGAGGTGCCGCACGCTCGCCGCCGCCCCCGCCGCCACCGCCGGCGGGATCGAGGTCGTGAAGATGAAGCCCGGCGCATAGGAGCGGATCGCGTCGACCATCTTCGCGGTCGCGGCGATATAACCGCCCATCACGCCATAGGCCTTGGCGAGCGTCGCATTGATGATATCGATCCGGCCCATCAGTCCGAGCTTCTCGGCCACACCGCCGCCGCGCGGGCCGTACATGCCGACTGCATGGACCTCGTCGAGATAGGTCAGCGCGCCGAATTCCCGGGCGAGGTCGCAGATCGCCTCCATCGGGCAAATGTCGCCATCCATCGAATAGACCGATTCGAAGGCGATGAGCTTCGGCGCGGCCGGGTCATCGGCCTCGAGCAGTTCGCGCAGATGCGCCAGGTCGTTGTGGCGGAACACACGCTTGGCGCCGCCGTTGCGGCGGATGCCCTCGATCATCGAGGCGTGGTTCAGCTCGTCGGAATAGATGATCAGGCCCGGAAAGAGCTTCGGCAGCGTCGAGAGAGTAGCATCGTTGGCGATATAGGCCGAGGTGAAGACGAGCGCCGCTTCCTTGCGGTGCAGGTCTGCAAGCTCGGCCTCGAGCGCCTTGTGATAGATCGTGGTGCCGGAGATGTTGCGCGTCCCGCCCGAACCTGCGCCGGTCGATTCGAGCGCCTCGTGCATCGCACCAAGCACCGCCGGATGCTGGCCCATGCCGAGGTAGTCGTTGCCGCACCAGACGGTGATGTCCTTTTGCGTCCCGTCGGGACGGCGCCACACGGCTTTGGGATACTGGCCTTTCTGCCGCTCGATATCGATGAAGGTCCGGTAGCGGCCTTCCTCATGCAGCCGCGAAAGGGCTGCGTCGAGTTGAGCTTCGTAGTCCATATCCATCTCCCGGCTCTTCATCGGTCATACAGAAGACCTAAGCCCCCTGTCCGCGCCGGTCCTTGATAAAGGTCAATACCAGCGATGGCGAGGGTACAATTTGCCGCCCCCCGCCCTCTCTTACGCCATTTGCGACCACCTACGCCGAACTGGACAGGCGGCGTATCGCTGATACGCTTCTAACCGAACCAGAGAGGAGATCACGCGATGAGCATTGAGACCGTTCTGGACAAGATCGACGCCAACCTGCCCGAAGCGACAGAGCGACTGTTCGATCTCTTGCGCATCAAGTCGATCTCGACCGATCCGGCCTACGCCGCCGATTGCGCGAAGGCCGCGGATTGGCTCGCGGCAGAACTGAGCGCGCTTGGCTTCGACGCCGCTGCGCGCGCCACGCCCGGACATCCGATGGTCGTCGGTCACGCGGGCGGTAGCGGCCGGCACCTTCTCTTTTATGGCCATTACGACGTGCAGCCGGTCGATCCCCTCGACCTCTGGCACCGCGACCCGTTTGATCCGGCGATCGAGGACACGCCCAAAGGCAAGGTGATCCGCGGCCGCGGAGCGTCGGACGACAAGGGTCAATTGATGACCTTCATCGAGGCCTGCCGGGCCTGGAAGGCGGTGCACGGCACCCTGCCCGGTCGCCTCACGGTCCTTCTTGAGGGAGAAGAGGAATCCGGTTCGCCGTCGCTGGCCCCTTTCCTGAAAGACCATGCCGACGAGTTGGCCGCAGACCTCGTTCTTGTCTGCGATACCGGCCTTTTTGACGACCGCTCCCCGGCAATCGAGATGATGCTGCGCGGCATCCTGGCGCTGGAAATCGTGATCCGGGGCGCCGACCGGGATCTGCATTCGGGGCTTTACGGCGGCCCGGCGATCAATCCGATCCGGGTCCTGACGCGGATCCTCAGCGACCTGCATGACGACGACGGCCGGATCACGCTGCCCGGCTTCTACGACGATGTCGATGAATTGCCCGACGACGTCCGCGCGCAGTGGCAGCGGCTGAACTTCAACCATGAACGGTTCCTCGAAGCGGTCGGTCTTTCGGTTCCCGCCGGCGAACAGGATCGCACGCCGCTGGAGATGGTCTGGTCGCGCCCGACGCTTGACGTGAACGGCATCGCGGGCGGTTATGCCGGCGCCGGCTTCAAGACGGTGCTGCCGGCGGAGGCCCGCGCGAAGCTGTCGTTCCGCCTGGTCTCGCGCCAGGATTCGAGGAAGATCGAGGAGGCTTTCCGCGCCTATGTCGCCTCGCAACTGCCAGCCGACTGCACCGCCGAAATCACGACCGCCGTCGCCGCCCCGGCCGCAGTCAACGACCTTTCCGATCCCGCCTTCGAACTGGCACGGGCAGCGCTGGCCGAGGAGTGGCAGCTTCCCGCGAGCTATACCGGCAGCGGCGGCTCGATCCCGGTCGTGAGCCTGTTCAAGTCGATACTCGGCCTCGATTCCCTGATGGTCGGCTTCGGCCGGAACAGCGACCAGATTCACAGTCCCAATGAGAAGTACGACGTGGAGAGCTTCCACAAGGGAATGCGAAGCTGGGCCCGCATCCTCCACGCGCTGAACGCATAGCGGCGCCAAGGCGTCTGGACAGCGTCCTTCGCCCTGATACGTTCGTGGCGATTTGAAACAGGAGCCGTCATGTCCCTTCAAGCCGTCCTCGCCCGGATCGACCAGACCCTGCCCGACGCACTGGATCGCCTGTTCGACCTCTTGCGCATCAAGTCGATCTCGACCGACCCCGCGTTCAAGGGGGATTGCGCCAAGGCGGCCGAATGGCTCGCCGCCGAGCTGGCCGCGCTTGGCTTCGACGCGGCCGCCCGCGCCACGCCCGGCCATCCGATGGTCGTCGGCCATGCCGGCGACAGCGGCCGGCACCTCCTCTTTTACGGTCACTACGACGTGCAGCCGGTCGATCCCCTTAACCTCTGGCACCGCGATCCGTTCGACCCGGCGATCGAGGACACGCCAAAGGGCCGCGTTATCCGCGGTCGCGGATCGTCGGACGACAAGGGTCAGCTCATGACCTTCATCGAGGCCTGCCGCGCCTGGAAGGCGGTCCACGGCACCCTGCCCGGCCGGCTCACGATCTTCCTCGAAGGCGAGGAGGAATCGGGCTCGCCCTCGCTCATCCCCTTCATGCAGGCGAACGCGGCCGAGCTGACGGCCGATCTCGCGCTGATCTGCGACACCTCGATGGTCTCGCCCGGTATCCCCTCGATCGCCTCGCAGCTGCGCGGCATGCTCAAGGACGAGTTCACGATCCACGGGCCGCGCATCGACCTGCATTCGGGCCACTACGGGGGGCCCGGTCTCAACCCCCTGCGCGAGATGGCGCGCATCGTCGCCTCGTTCCACGACCATGAGACCGGGCGTGTCGCGGTCGAGGGCTTCTACGAGGGCGTCCAGGAAGTGCCGGCGGAACTCCTGACGCAGTGGGAGAACTGCGGCTTCGACGAGAAGGAATACCTGGGCTCGGTCGGCTACACCGTGCCGCATGGCGAGAAGGGCTATTCCACGCTGGTCCAGCAATGGGCGCGCCCGACGCTCGAGATCAACGGCATGTGGGGCGGCTACCAGGGCGCGGGCTCGAAGACCGTGATCCCGGCCGAGGCGCATTGCAAGCTCACTTGCCGGCTCGTCGGCGACATGGACCCCGACAAGCTGCGCGAGCGTGTCCGCGCCCATGTCGCGGCGCGGCTCTCGCCGGATGCGCGCGTGACCTGGGACAACGACCTCGAGGGCTCCCCGGCCGCGGTGATGAACACCGCCCGGTCGGAATTCGAGGCCGCGCGCAGGGCGCTCTCGGACGAATGGAACCGCGAGGCGGTCTTCGTCGGCATGGGCGGCTCGATCCCGATCGCGGGCTTCTTCAAGGAGGTGCTCGGCATGGATGCGATGCTCGTGGGCTTCGCCAATGACGACGACGCCATCCACTCTCCGAACGAGAAATACGACGTGAAGAGCTTCCACAAGGGCATCCGCTCCTGGGCAAGGATCCTCGCGGCGCTGGACTGACGAAAGGCTTCGCTTGCGCGCCACCGAGGCGGACAGCAGCGAGACCGGCCGACGCCGGGCCTCGACTTGGCCCGGGTCAGCCGGCGAAGCCCCTGCGCGCCAGCTTGGCGATCAGAATCGCCCAAGGGGCGGCGTGTAGCACGAGATCGAAGATATCGATCGGCCGGACGAGCGTTCCGGCCGCCAACATCTTCAACTTTTCCCAAAGATGCGGCTCGGGAACGAACGGCGCGAGCCCGAGCGTCAAGGCGGCCAGCACGGCGACCGACATCGGGATGCGATCAAGGAGTTCCACGTTGGCCCCGGCGTGAAGTGTTGAATTGACCTGGCAATGGCCCGCAGGGGGCGAAATGGCGCGGTTGACGGGGCTCGAACCCGCGACCCCCGGCGTGACAGGCCGGTACTCTAACCGACTGAGCTACAACCGCGCATTGGGGCGCTCTCGGGCGATCCGGGTGGTGGCGCGGTTGACGGGGCTCGAACCCGCGACCCCCGGCGTGACAGGCCGGTACTCTAACCGACTGAGCTACAACCGCGTGTCCACCCGCCCGGATCGCCGCCCGAGCGTGGGATGCGTAATAGGCATCTCCCGCTCCCCCGTCAAGCAGCGCCGTAGCGATTTCGGACACGAATTTTCAACCGGGGTCGAATGCGCGATAGAAGCGGGGATCGTGAGGCGCGAGAGGCTCGAACGCCCGACATCTTCGGTGCGAGCGAAGGCTTCCGATGCCAGTCGACAAGGAAGAAGGCAACGGAACCCTGCACACGTCGGGGATGTTTACGGATGACCCGAACAATCCCCGTGCCCACAGGGATGATAAGCTTGGGAACACGTCGCAAGTCGGCTGCAGGCGTGGTGCCGCAGAGGTGTCCTTCGCCCCTCCCCCATCGTTCCCGCCGGTTCGCGATGCTTTCGGCGGTACGCCGAAGCCGCGCTGCTATGGCGGATTCGCATCGTGCCCGGAACGCACCAAGCCGGTCGAAGCCGTGACGAGTCCACGGCGACGCACGCGCACCGGTGGAAGCGATGCCCCGCTCCCGAGGCCGCGAGTCGACTTTTTCGCCGATTTGTGAGAGCGTTAGGAAGTGGCTCCAGAAATGGAGAGTGGGGCAATGGTGAGATTGACGCGTACATGCGGCTGCATCGCCCTCCTTGTCGTATTGTGTGTTGCGCCAGCAAGCTGGGCACAGGACGCGCCGACGGGCGGCACCGACGAAACGCCGGCATCCTTGCGCAAGGTGCTTGCGCTCCTTGAGGATGAGATCGCGCGCGCGCGCGACGAACGCGATGGGCTGGTCACCGAGATCGCCGGCGCGAAATCCACGCTTGACGATCTCACGGCGCGGATCGCCGTGCTTGAGGAGAACCGGAAGGGTTTCGAAACCGAGATACACGGCGTCGAGGCGCAGCTGACCGAGCGCCAGGCGGAGTTGCAAAGGGTCGAGGAGCAGCTGCGCGACTCCGGCGCCCGCATCACCGAGTTGCAGAACGAGTCGGCGGGTTCCGTGACGGAGCAAACCGCCAAGATCGAGGCGATGCGGGAAGAGGCCGCGGGCATCGCGGCCGAGATCGAGGCGCAGCGTGCACGCGGCTCGGAGTTGGACGTCGAGATCGGCGCGCTGGCACAGCGTCGGGGCGCGGCGGCGGCCGAGGTCGAGGCGCTGCGCAATCAGGCCGAGACGGCGAGATCGACGATGTCACGGATTACCGCAGAGATGGCGACGAAGGCTGCCGAGCTTGGCGCGCTGGCCGACGAGGTGGCGGCAGCGCGCGCGGAACGCGATGCCGCGTCCCAGGACGCGGCGCGGATCCGCGAGGATCTTGCCGCCATCACCGAAGAACTCGCGGCGGCCCGGACCGCGCTTGACGAGTCGCGCGGGGAAAAGGACGCGGTTGAGGCGGCGGCCAGCGCCGCCGTGGAGGAGGAACGCAAGCTCGTGTCCGCCCTGAAATTGATGGGCGAGGAGAAGGAGTTGCGCGAGGCCGAGATCGCCGATCTGGCGGCGCGCAAGGACGGCGTCGCGGGGGAACTGGCCGAGCTCGAGGCGCTTGTCGCGGCGGCGGAGGCCACACTGCAGTTGACGCGCAACGCGCAGGCCGCCACCGAGGCCGCGCTGTCGGCAGCGTCTCCGGCACTTGCGCCGGGAACGACGAACGCCGCCCCGGAAGCGGGCGGCGCAGCGGTGCCGGCGCCGCCGTCACCTGCCGACGTGCGCGCGGTGCTGATCGCGGCGCCGGGTATCGATGAGGTGACGCCGGAGGCGTTCGAGCGGCTGGTGAGCGAGCTTTCATCCGGCACCTGCCCGACCGACGCCCTGAAGTCCGCGACCGGCAGGATCAATCGGCAGACACTTGTGTATTTGATCAGGTCCATGGGCGCGTGTTGAGCTGCCGGCGCCCGGTTTCGAAGGGAGGACACGGTGACCAGACTCCACGGATTATTGATTCAAGCCATTGCTATCCTCGCGCTTGCCGCGGGGTTCGCATCGCCCGCAACGGCCCAGAGCGTCGAGAGGAATATCCTCACCGGAGGACCGACCGGAACCTACATCCAGTTCGGAAACGACATGAGCCGGATGGCGGCAAAATGCGGCATTACCCTCAATGTTCGCGAGAGCGCGGGCTCGCTGGAGAATTTCCTCGGCGTCCGCAACCGTCCGCAGACCCAGTTCGGTATCGTCCAGAGCGACGTGCTGGAATACATGCGCACCTTCGCCAGTAGCGATCCGGCAATCGCGCGGGCGATATTCGGCGTACGGATCGCCTTCCCACTCTACAACGAAGAGGTGCACATCCTCGCCAGGCGTGAGATCGGGTCGCTCGAGGATCTGACCGGCAAGCGAGTCGCGGTCGGCGTCGAGGACAGCGGCACGTTCCTGACTGCCTCGCTCGTGCTCGACCTCGCCGGAGTCCGGCCGGCCGAACGGGTGACGATCGACGCCGACACCTCACTCGCGCGCCTGATCGAGGGCAGCATCGACGCCTTCTTCTATGTCGCGGGTGCGCCGACGAAGATTTTCCAGTCGCCCGAGATCGATGGCGCGGCGCTGCACCTCCTGCCGATCACCAACCCGACGCTCGCCGCTGTCTATGTGCCGTCGCGGATCGAGGCTGGCACCTATGCGTTCCAGACCGAAGGGATCGACGTCGTCGCGGTGAAGGCGGTGTTGATGACCTATGAGTACGAGCCGGGCCGCAACGCCTATCACCGCGAAAGCTGCCGCTCGGTGTCGGACCTCTCGAGTATCGTGCTTACGAATTTCAAGGAGTTGCAGGCTTCGGGCCATCCGAAATGGAAGCAAGTCGATCTCAACGATATCCCGCCGGGTTGGGAGATCGGCAATTGCGTGAACGAGGGGTTGAGCGAAACCTACCAGTTGCAATGCGCCGCACCGGTGCCCGCAGCAGCACCGGAACCCGAGTCGATCGAGAGCCAGGCGAACCAGGCCTACCGCGCGAGAATCTGCGCCGCGGTCGGTTGCTGACGAGCCGGAGTCACCCGCCGTCGATCGGCAACCATGGAGAGGCGACTTCGTCCGAGCCGGGACCACCTGCGGCGACGACCCGCCAGGCGCGGGCGGCGCCCGGCGCACTGACCCGGATTGCCGAGATGACGAGTGGACCCGCGGTCAGCGAGACCGAGCCCGGTTCGGTGCCGAGTTCAACACGGTAGTGCGACGGTGCGGCGCCATCGCCGCCTGTCCAGACCAGTTCCACGGACCCGTCTGGCATCCTCCCTGCATAGAGCGGCACCGGCGGGCCCGGCGTGCTTTCGGGCTCGCTCGGGGCGAGTTCAGCGAGGCCGCGGACGGCTCCCGCGATCGCCGTCCCGGCTTCGCCGTACCAGCCCCGAGCAAGGCCGCGGTTCGTCGCGACCCCCTCGCCGGTCTCATAGATCTGGCCGAGGTAATAGGCGGCGCGGTCATGACCGTGCAGCGCCGCAAGGGCGAAGTGGACCACCGCGAGTTCCGGGTCGTCGCCGCCAATCTCGATCGCCGCTCGGAACCGGTCTGCAGCGGTCGCGGGGATGGCCGCGACGGCGGTGCGGATCCGCCCGACTCGGGTCAGAAGCTCCAGATCGGGCGTCGGTGCGGCCGCGGCCGGCCGGTTTGGCGCGGTCGGCGGCACACCGGCGACAATGCGGCTCAGCGTGTCCTGGAGAAAAGCATCCGTTTCCGCCTTCAGGACGGCGATGCGCGCCGCGAGCGGCGTGCCGGGATCAGCGAGGTAGAAGGCGCCACCGGCCATCGCGGTGAGCGCCGTGACCGCCAGCACGAGGCGCCGGGCCGCCGGGCGTCGGCGCGGCGTCGGCGCGGGAGCGGCCGTGGGCGGTGGATCCGCGACCCTCTGTGCATCGGAGAGGACGATCGGCGGAGCGGGTTCAGGTTGCGCGGCGCCGGTGTGCGGTCGGCGCGATGCGGGCACCGCTGCGGCGGCCCTGGGGGCAACCCGGCCGTGGACGCCGCCTGGCCGTATCAGTAGGGGTTCGGTCCGCGAGGCACTGTCCAGGGCGGCGGCGAGCATAGTGGCCGGAGGCGGCGGCGGCGCGGATGCGCCGGCGGACCTTACGCTCCTGGGCATGGGCCGGGACTCGGCTTCCCCGATCCCGCTTCCGGTCTGCGACTCGGCGAGGGCGCGCCTCATCACGATGCTGATCAGACCATCGAGCCCAAAGGCGGCAATTGCGGCTCGGACGGTGTGCCGATCGATCCGGCTGACTCCCTTATGGGTCGCCTGGCTGAGGCAGCCCTCGCAAACCGCATTTATCTTCAGCGGCACGCCGCCGGTGCGCGTGAACACCTCCTCGAGCGCCCCGGCATCGAAAAGGTCTCCGCGTGCGCCGGCGGCGGTGACGGCGTGGCGGACGTAGGCGGCAGTGTCCTTGGCGGACATGGGTTCGAGTTCGAAGCTCGGTCCGACGATGTCGGGCGCACCGCGATAGGCACGCTCGAAGAGGTCGGGCAGGCCGGCCAACACAAGTTTGAGCAAGGCGCCGTCACCCTGCTCGCCGACGGAAAAATAGTAAAGAGTTGAGAGCGTTTCGTCTGACAGTCGGTCTGCGTCATCGACGATGAGAAGGGGTGCCGGCCCCTTCGAGGCGGCGGAGGTCAGGTAATCGGCGAGCGCGGCGCAGTTCCGGTCACGGGTGTCGCCCGCTTCCCCGGCATCAAGCGCGGTCAGCACTGCGGCGCAGGGATCCTTGGAAAGGGCTGCGGGGTCCGCGACGAGCCCGATGGCCCGTTCGGCCCGTTCACGCCGCACGAGTTCACGGATCAGGGTCGAGCGGCCGGTGCCCGGCTCGCCGACGAAGATCGTAAGAGGTGCGCGGCTGCGGGCCGCGAAGCCGAGCCGGTCGAACGCGAGGGCATGGGACTTGCTCCAGTAGACCGAAGACCCGCCTTCCGGTGTGGAGAACGGGCTGTGCCGCAGGCCCAGCGCTGCTTCGTACATAGGCAACCGTATCCCCCCGAAACTCTTAGGGGCGGAATCGTCCCTTGGCGGCAGGTCGGAGCGAGCTTCTCGCTACGCGGTCGCCGGGTATTGAAGGGCCGCTGCTCACTGCGGCCGCCGCTATACGCGTGCCGCCGCGCCGGGCGATCGAACCCGGGCTCTGCCCCCCAAGTGCCCGCGGATGCCGTCCGGTTCCAGTCTGCCCCAAACGGTCCCGAAAATCCAGCCGATCGCCACCGCCCCGGTGTCCTAGTTCCCCCTCGACACCCGGTAGAAGGCGGCCGCTGGCAAGACCGCGGAGCCGTTGCCAGCGCAAAACCAGGCTCGACGACGCTCGCATTCATGCTTTACGCCACACTATCGCCGTTACGACACTCGGCGCGCGCGTGCCCATCTGGGATGACCGATCAGATCCTCGGGCACCGCAATCCGGTCACGACCTGTTGGTTATGGGGGCGATTCCCGCCCGATCTCATGCAGGGCGCGATCAACGTCTCGATCTTCTCTACGGTGCGCGATTCCAACGGTCAGGCTCACCAACCTCAGGTCGCTTCGCAATCTTAACCTGACTTGCTGGTTCTTTGGTGGGTCGTGAGAGGCTCGAACTCCCGACATCTTCGGTGTAAACGAAGCGCTCTACCAACTGAGCTAACGACCCGCAGCGCCGGATGTAGCGCCTGAGGCAGCGCGGGGCAAGCCCTCCGTCGGGCAAGCGCGGGCCGAAACCGTCTTCATGTTCGAGTCCATGCCCTGTCGTCGTGCTGAAGCTGTATCGGCGCCGGATCGAGGGCACCTCGCCCGGATCCCGGCGCGGCGCTCCGGCATCCGGAAGCGCCGCCAATACCGCGCGGTTCAGGCCCGCATCGCCCCCCTGAGACCAATGCCGACGAGGCCGGCATTGATCAGAAGATAGGGAGAGGCGCTGCCGAAGGTCAGACTCACGGCCTTGGCCCAGTCGGCGAGGTGGTGGACGGGCTCGAAGGCGATGAAGAGCCCGGCCAGGAGCGGCAGCGCCGAGGCGAGCCAGGTCAGGGATGTCGGCTTAACGTACTTGCGCAAGGGTTCCACTGGCAGACCTCCGAAGGCAGCTGAATACCCGCGGGATCACACCACGGCGCGGTTCAGACCCCGTTAAGGGGCCGCGCGCCGTAGGGTTACATGGGTTGGGATGGTGGGTGATGAGGGATTTGAACCCCCGACATCTTCGATGTGAACGAAGCGCTCTACCACTGAGCTAATCACCCGTCCGGCCGGGTTCCTAACCGCATTCTCGGGTTACCGCAAGAGGTCTTTCGACCGCGGCGGTCCACAGAAAACATCGGGGCCCGCCGCGGCAAACGCGGCGGGCCCCGTCAATCCTGATACCGGCCGCGGGGTCAGTGCGCCGTGGCGCCCGAACCCTCGCCCTTGTCGGAGAGCGCGGCCTTGGCGGCGGCCTCCTCGGCCTCCTCGTCCCAGACGATCGGCTCCGGTTTCCGCACCAGCGCATGGCGCAGCACCTCGCGGACGTGGGAAACCGGGATGATCTCCAGCCCGGCCTTCACGTTGTCGGGGATCTCCGGCAGGTCCTTGGCGTTCTCCTCGGGAATCAGCACCGTCTTGACCCCGCCGCGGAGCGCGGCCAGGAGCTTCTCCTTCAGCCCGCCGATTGCCAGCACATGGCCGCGGAGCGTCACCTCGCCGGTCATCGCGATGTCCTTGCGGACCGGGATCTGGGTCAGTACCGAGACGATCGAAGTCACCATCGCGACGCCGGCCGACGGCCCGTCCTTCGGCGTCGCGCCTTCGGGAACGTGGACGTGGATGTCGATCTTCTCGAAGACCGGCGGCTTGACGCCGATTTCGGGGCTGATGGCGCGCACGAAGGACGACGCCGCGTCGATCGATTCCTTCATCACCTCGCCGAGCTTGCCCGTCGTCTTCATCCGCCCCTTGCCGGGCAGCTTCAGCGCCTCGATCGACAGGAGATCTCCGCCGACGGAGGTCCAGGCGAGACCCGTCACCACACCGATCTGGTCCTCCTTCTCGGCAAGTCCGTAGCGGAACCGCTTGACCCCGAGGAAGTCCTCGAGATTCTCCGGCGTCACCTCGACCTTCTGGGTGTCCTTCTTGACGATCTTGGTCAGCGCCTTGCGGGTCAGCTTGGCGATCTCGCGTTCGAGGTTCCGCACCCCCGCCTCGCGGGTGTAGGTGCGAATCATCTCCTGCAGCGCATCGTCCGTCAGCTTGAACTCGGTCTTCTTCAGCCCGTGGTTCTTCACCTGCTTCGGGATCAGGTGCTGCTTGGCGATCTCGCGCTTCTCGTCCTCGGTGTAGCCGGCGAGCGGGATGATCTCCATCCGGTCCAGAAGCGGCGACGGCATGTTGTAGCTGTTCGCCGTGGTCAGGAACATCACGTTCGAGAGGTCGTACTCGACCTCGAGATAATGGTCCATGAACGTGTTGTTCTGCTCCGGATCGAGAACTTCGAGCATTGCCGAGGCCGGATCGCCGCGGAAGTCCTGGCCCATCTTGTCGATCTCGTCCAAGAGGATCAGCGGATTGGTCGTCTTGGCCTTCTTCAGCGACTGGATGATCTTGCCCGGCATCGAGCCGATATAGGTCCGGCGGTGGCCGCGGATCTCGCTCTCGTCGCGCACGCCGCCGAGCGAGATGCGGATGAACTCGCGCCCCGTCGCCTTCGCGACCGACTTGCCAAGCGAGGTCTTGCCGACGCCCGGAGGCCCGACGAGGCAGAGGATCGGTCCTTTCATCTTCTGGCTGCGCTGTTGCACGGCCAGATACTCGACGATCCGCTCCTTGACCTTTTCGAGACCATAGTGATCGT
Organism: Albidovulum salinarum; assembly: GCF_025673475.1. Lineage (NCBI taxonomy): Bacteria > Pseudomonadati > Pseudomonadota > Alphaproteobacteria > Rhodobacterales > Paracoccaceae > Albidovulum > Albidovulum salinarum. The sequence goes on from NZ_JAOVQO010000017.1 coordinate 108,735, forward strand.
TATCAAGGACTTCCTGAGCTTTCCTCAGGTCCTTCTTGACGCGGGACTTCACCCCCCAGGGCAGGCTGAGGAGCCAGTCGAGGTAGTTCCGGACCACGGTCGCCTCGGCCGACATCGGCGACATCGACTTCAGCTTCTTCAGCTCGGCCTCCGCCTTGTCGCGGGCTTCCTTCGAAAACTTGGTATTCGCGATCTTCTCGGCCAGCTCGTTGATCTCGTTCTGGCCGTCCTCGCCGTCGCCGAGTTCCTTCTGAATGGCCTTCATCTGCTCGTTCAGATAGTACTCGCGCTGGGTGCGCTCCATCTGGCTCTTGACGCGGGACTTGATCTTCTTCTCGACCTGCAGGACCGACATCTCGCCCTGCATCAGCCCGTAGACCTTCTCCAGCCGCTCGGCCACGTCGAGCGTCTCCAGAAGCTCCTGCTTCTGGTTCACCTCGATGCCGAGATGGCCCGAGACGAGGTCGGCGAGCCGCGCCGGCTCGCGTGCCTCGGCCACGGCCGAGAGCGCCTCTTCCGGCACGTTCTTCTTGATCTTGGCGTAGCGCTCGAACTCCGCCGCGACCGAGCGCAACAGCGCCTCGACCGAGGCCGAGTCGCCCGGCAGTTCCGTCAGAGCCTCGGCGCTGGCCTCGAAGTAGGAGGGGTTCTCGATGAATTCGACGATCCGAACGCGGCTCTTGCCCTCGACGAGCACCTTCACCGTTCCATCCGGCAGCTTGAGAAGCTGCAGCACGTTGGCGAGCACGCCGGCGCGGTAGATCCCGTCCGTGGTCGGATCGTCGATCGTCGGGTCGATCTGCGAAGACAGCAGGATCTGCTTGTCCTCGCGCATCACCTCTTCCAGCGCCCGCACCGACTTCTCGCGCCCGACGAAGAGAGGCACGATCATGTGCGGAAACACCACGATGTCGCGCAGCGGCAGCACCGGGTAGCTGGAGGCAAGAATATCTGTCATGCGCTTTCCTTGTTCATGGCAGGAACGCTCCGGCCCCGGTCTTCGGCGGCCACCGGCATTCCCCGTTCAGCGCCTTATCTAAGTAGGCACACGAAGAGCTTCAACCGGACGCTGGCCCGGCATCGCCGCACAATGCCCCGCCCGTCCGGCAAGGGCAAGAACGCAAGAGTGCTAATCCGCGGACTGCTGCCGGGTCGCGCCTGCCTGTCGCGCCCGGCAACCCGATCCGGTGTCGAAACCTAGTGCGGCATCGGCGCACGCGCCGAGCGTTCCGCCGGCATGCTCAGGACCGCGTATCTGCGCCCGTCTCCGGGGTTGCAGTAGGGCTCGCCGATCCGGTCCGCCTGCCAGCCGAGCTGCCGCAGTGCCCGCATCAGCGACACGGGCGAAAGCGACATCAGCTCATGTGCCCCGTGGCGCCGCGCCACCTCCGCCAGCCCCTCGACGATCAGCGACAGGCACCGGGAGCGGTCGGCCTGCGACCGGACCTCGTCCGACATTACCAGCCGCGTGCATTCCCAGACCCGGGGCGTGTCGATCTCGCGGCCAAGCACCTGGCTCGGAATGTCGGCGAGCTTGCCGGCTACCGCGTCGCGCAGCATGTAGGTGTGGTCACCCCAATGCGAGGTCGTGGGCATCGTCCGGGCACCGCCGACGACCTCCCCGTCGCGCAGCACCAGCGAGTAATGCGCAAGCGGGTTGTCATACTGGTCCATCTCTACAAGGTCGTTGTGCGGAATGTCCCAGCCGAGCGTGTCCACGAAGAACTGCTTGCGCAGCTTCAGGTAGTCGTAGAACGCCGTGCCGTGGCGATGCAGTTCCGACATGTCAAAGGTGATGTTGTGCATGTTCTGCATGGTTTTGCCCCTCCTAATGGCGGGGAAATTAGGCACCACGAAACATGGTTTATGAAACGTTATCGGAGAGTTGACAGGAGATTTTCCCCCATAGGGAGAGTGAGCCAGTTACATGGGCTTTTGGAGAGCCCGCTCAAGCGGACATGAGACGGTCCTGTGGCGTCAGATCAGCCCGTAAGCCACCGCCACGGAGACCGCCTGGCTCGAGGTCTTGGCGTCCAGTTTCAACTTTGCGCTCTTCAGGCGCTGCTTGATCGCGCCCTCGCTCACGCCGAGGCGATTGGCGATCTCCTTCAGCAAGAGGCCGTCCCGCACCATCGACAGGGCTTCGAGTTCGGCCCGCGTGAGATTGGTCGGCGGCGCGGTCGCCTCGTGAAGGCGCAAGAGCTTGGACTGCAGGATCTCGATTTCCTCGTCCTCGTATTCGCGGTCGCTGAGCGCGAAGGAGCCGAAGCTGCGCTGCCCCTCCCGTCCCGACGGCGCGCAGGCGATCGCAACGCCGTAGCCCAACCCGTACTGGGCCGCCATGGCCAGCACATTGCGGGGATCGGGCAGCGGAATCTCGCTCCATCTGATCGCGCCGGAATTCTCGTAGGACCAACGCACCACCGGGTCGTAGAGCATGTAGCCCCGCTGGGTATAGAGCTCGACCCAGGCATCGGGCAGCGCATTGTGCTCGGCCACAGGAAACGCGAAACCGACGCGCAGCGCGATGTAATACCCGGCTGGCGCCAGAAGGGAAAACTCGCGTCCTTCCCTCGGGCCTGACATCGTAGCAACTTCCTGTCTCGCGCGGGGATTTGCCTTCTGCAAAGCTCCCCAGAGTTGTACCATCAATTGCGGTATGACATGGAACGTGTGAGGATGAAAGTCGTGCGTGCGAGGGCTCCGATGGCTAGGCAGGAAAAGATCAGCGCGATTCTGACCCGCCTCCATCAGGCAAGCCCGGCGGGCTTCGCGATCGCCCTTCACGTCAAGTACACCGCACCGCGTTATCTTTTTCAGTCCTACGAGAGGGACTGGCTCGACACCTATTCGCGCAAGGGCCTAGTGCTGCACGACCCAACTGTTCGGTGGGGGTTCGAACATACAGGCGCCATCCGCTGGAGCGAACTGGCCGGTGACGACGAACAGGGCGTCCTGGAACAGGCGGACGCGCACGGGCTGCGATTCGGGGTCTGCATCGCCGTCGTGGCGGAAGGTTCCCGCAGCATGGCGAGCTTCGCCCGCTCCGACCGGGAGCCGACCGACGTGGAGATCACCGGTTTCGAAGCCGACCTGGCAGAACTTCACGGCCTCACCGCGACCGCCGAAAAGCTCTCGCCCTCGGTCCACGAGACACTGAAGCAGCTCTCGATCTACCTGACCCACGGCTGAGACACGGGATCAGATGGGCTCGATATCGCCCTCGGCCCGCTGCGCATGGAAGTCACGCACGAACTCCGCGAGCCGTCCGGCTGCGATCGCCTCCCTCAGCCCCTGCATCAGCTCCTGGAAGTAATGCAGGTTGTGCCAGGTCAGGAGCATGCCGGAGATCATCTCCCCGGCTCGGAAGACATGGTGCAGATAGGCGCGCGAGTAAGAGCGGCAGGCCGGGCAGCTGCAGTGCTCGTCCAGGGGGCGCGGATCGTCCATGTGGCGGGCGTTCTTGATGTTGACCTGGCCGCGCCGCGTCCAGGCCTGCCCGGTGCGTCCCGATCGCGAGGGCAGCACGCAGTCCATCATGTCTATGCCGCGCTCGACCGCGCCGACGATGTCGTCGGGCTTGCCCACGCCCATCAGGTAGCGGGGCCTGTCCTCCGGCAGGAAGCCCGGCGCGTAGTCGAGAACGCCGAACATCGCCTCCTGCCCCTCGCCCACGGCAAGGCCGCCGACCGCGTAGCCGTCAAACCCGATCGCATTCAGCGCCTCGGCGCTCTCGGCGCGCAAGTCCTTCGTCACCCCGCCCTGCATGATGCCGAATAGCGCATGGCCCGGCCGGTCGCCGAAGGCGTCGCGCGACCTCTGCGCCCAGCGCATCGAGAGCCGCATGCTCGCGGCCACCTCGGCCTCGGTCGCGGGCAGCGCCGGGCATTCATCGAAGGCCATCACGATGTCGGAGCCGAGCAGCCGCTGGATCTCCATCGAGCGCTCGGGCGTGAGCTTGTGCTTCGATCCGTCGATATGGGAGGAAAAGGTCACCCCCTCCTCGCTCATCTTGCGCAAGGAGGCGAGGCTCATCACCTGGAAGCCGCCGGAATCGGTGAGGATCGGCCGCTCCCAGTTCATGAAGCGATGGAGCCCGCCAAGCCGCGCGATGCGCTCGGCGGTGGGCCGCAGCATCAAGTGATAGGTGTTGCCCAGAAGGATGTCGGCGCCGGTGGCGCGCACGCTCTCGGGCAGCATCGCCTTGACCGTGCCGGCGGTGCCGACCGGCATGAAGGCCGGCGTGCGGATCTCGCCCCGCGGGGTGGAGATCGTGCCGGTCCGGGCACGGCCATCGGTGGCCGCAAGCGTGAATGTGATGCGCTGGCTCATGGAGCGCGCTGATACAGAAGCGGCGCGGCCTTGGCCAGAGCGTCGCGGGCGGCGACCCGGATGGTCGCCGCCGCCACGGGTCACGGCTGGAGGTCTTCCGGCGCCGTGTCGACGATCTCCGACCATCTGGCGTCGGCCTGCTGGATATAGGTCGCCGGATCGCTCGACCATTTCTCGGCGACCGGCGGCGCAACGTTGAGGTAGAGCTTGTCGCCGACGATCTTCCAAAGATCGGGATCGCCGTCGAGCTTGATCCCCATCGCCGCGCCCATCGCGCAGTAGCCGCCATACTGCGGCGCGAATTTCGCGGGCTCGGCGTCGAACATCGCCTTGTTGTCCTCGCTCGCGAAGCGGTAGACGGCACCTCCGTACTCCGAGGTGATCTGGAAATCGCCCTTCGCCGGCGCGCCTGCGGTGAAATAGCTCACCGGGTCGTAGCCGCGCAGCGCGAGCCCCGTCGTGGTCGCGTTCACCGACACGTCCGCCGCCATCGCCGAGGCGGCAAGCGTCACCGCCAGCGCCGAACCCATCGCCAGTTTGCGGAAAATCGAGGTCATCCGTGTTCTCCCTTGTCTGACCGGCCCCGATGCGGGCCCCGGGTAACGGGGTAGACCAATGCGCCCCCCACGCAAAAACACCCCTGCGCGACGGGACGTGAACCGGCGTGACCTCGGTGCGCGGCTCCGCATAGGCTGTGCGGTGGTGCGCAGGTCTGCGGCAGAGGGGCGCGGGCAGGCCGGGGCACTGGACCTCGCCGGGCCCATTCCTTATATAATCCCTCAACAACTCAGCGAGACGCCCATGACCGCCGAAGCCACGAACCCGATCGAGGGCGCCCCCCTGATCAAGCCCTCGACCACCGACCACCCGCTCTACGAGGCCGTCGTCGAGGCCTGCCGGAGCGTCTACGACCCCGAAATCCCGGTTAATATCTATGACCTTGGCCTGATCTACACGATCGACATCTCGCCCGAGAACGAGGTCGGCATCGTCATGACCCTGACCGCGCCAGGCTGCCCCGTGGCCGGGGAGATGCCGGGCTGGGTCGCCGACGCGGTGGAGCCCTTGGACGGGGTCAAGCAGGTCGACGTGCAGATGACCTTCGAGCCGCAATGGGGCATGGACATGATGTCCGACGAAGCACGGCTCGAACTCGGCTTCATGTAATCAAGCCAAAAGGCTTGCTTTAAAACACGAAAGCCATATGATTTGCTTTATGGAAAGCATGTCAGAAAGCTTTACAGAACACGCACCGGTCGTCGCGGTCCTGACCGGCGATCTGGTCGCATCCCGCAGACACGACAGGTCGCAAGTCGACGCCGCCATGACGCGGATCGCCAAGACCGCAGCCGGGCTCGGCCAGATGGCAGGCGCGGATGCAAGGTTCACCCGCTTTCGCGGCGACGGCTGGCAGATCGTCCTCGGGCGCGCGGGTTGGGCCTTGCGCGCCGCTCTCATCATCATCGCCGACCTGAAGACCAGCGGATGCGGGATCGAGACCCGAATCTCGGCAGGCGTCGGTCCTTGGGAGAGCCTCGGAACCGCCAACCTCTCCGACGCGTCCGGCCCGGCGTTCTCCGTCTCGGGCGACCTTCTCGAAACGATGCCGCGGCACCGACGGCTCGCCATCGCCGGCGGGCGCGATACGGCCGCGCACGGCACGGCCGACCGCGACTGGCAGGCGGCGATCTTCGACATGACGGAATGGATTTCCTCGCGGTGGTCGCAGCCACAGGCCGAGGCCATGTCGATGGCGCTCGGCGATGGCTGGAAAACCCAGGACGAGCTGGCCCGGCGTCTTGGCATCACGCGGCAAGCCATGCATTCGCGGCTCTCGGGTGCGGGATACCAGGCCATGGAGAACGCCCTCGCCGCGATCGAGCATTACGAATGGTAGCACAGGCATGATCGAGACCTTCACCGCCCTACTCCTCGCCCATGTGCTCGCGGATTTCGTGCTTCAGACCCGGCACATCGCAGAGACCAAACGCCGGCCGGCCACACTGCTCTTTCACGGCGCCATCGTCCTTGCCACCGCGCAGGCCGCGACCGGACGCATCGACGCGCCGGAACTTCTGGCACTCGCGGTGCTCCACGTTGCCATCGACTGGACCAAAGCAAAGCTCGGCGCCTCCGGCCTCGGCTGCTTTCTCGCCGATCAGGCGGCGCATCTGGTGACGCTTGCCGCCCTCACCGCCTTTCGCCCCGACCTCTGGGCGGGCGGGACCTGGAGCGGCCTTGCCTGGCTTCCCGGCCTGATGGCGCTCGGGGCCGGATTCATCCTTGCGACCCGCGCCGGCGGCTTCGCGGTCGGGCTCCTGATGCGGCCCTGGGCCGATGTCGAGCTGCCGACCGGCCTAACCGACGGCGGCAAGCTCATCGGGCTTTTGGAACGCGGGCTGATCTTCCTTCTGGTGATCGTCGGCGAGCCCGCCGGCATCGGCTTTCTCATCGCAGCGAAATCGGTGCTCAGGTTCGAGACGACCTCGAAGGACCAGCGCGCCGGGGAGTACGTCATCATCGGCACCCTCGCCTCCTTCGGCTGGGCGCTGGTCTTCGCCTATGCGACGCTCTGGCTGATGGGCCACCTGCCCCCGCTTGAGATCGCCCGCTCCGCGCCTTAAATTGGGAGCACAGGATACGGAGACGAAACATGTTCGGCATTCCCGGCAAGGCCCCGGTGACACTCACGCCGCGCGCTGTGGCGCAGATCACCCGGCTGATGGCCAAGGGCGACGCCTACGGGCTCAAGCTCGGCGTCAAGAAGGGCGGCTGCGCCGGCATGGAATACACGATGGAGATCGCCGCCGAGGCCGGCCCGATGGACGAGGTCATCGAACAGGATGGCGCGCGGGTGATGATCGCGCCGATGGCGCAGATGTTCCTCTTCGGCACCGAGATCGACTACGAGACCTCGCTTCTCGAATCCGGCTTCAAGTTCAACAACCCCAATGTCTCCGAGGCCTGCGGCTGCGGGGAATCGATCAAGTTCAAGGACATGCCGGCCGACGGCACGTCCCGCGCATGAGCGTTTCCGACGCCGACATCGCCTTCGCGCTCGAACTGTTCGAGGGGCTCGGGCCGCTGACCACGCGAAAGATGATGGGCGGGCTCTGCCTCTACCGGGACGGCACGATCTTCGCGATCCTGCACGGCGACGGCTCGATCTGGCTGAAGGGCGCGGGCGGCTTTGCCGAGAAAATCACGGCCGAGGGCTGGGAGCACTGGACCTACCAGCGCGACGGCGGCAAGGTCACGGCAATGCCTTACTGGCGGCTTCCCGACGCGGCGCTTGACGATCCCGCGCTCGCCTGCAATCTCGCAAGGGAAGCGATTTCACACTTGGACTAGGGAGCGGCGGATGCGGCGGAAACTTGCGGCGGGCAACTGGAAGATGAACGGCACCGCGGCGAGCCTTGCCGAGATCCGCGCGCTGGCCGAGGCCCGCTCCGCGCCCGCCTGCGACATCCTGATCTGTCCGCCCGCCACCCTTCTCGCCCGCATGGCCGAAGCGCTGGGCGAAGCACCGATCGCGCTCGGCGGCCAGGATTGCCACGCCGCCACCTCGGGCGCCCATACCGGCGACATCTCGGCGGGGATGCTGAGGGACGCCGGCGCCTCCCACGTCATCCTCGGCCATTCCGAGCGCCGCGCCGACCACGACGAGACCGACGCCGCAGTCCGCGCCAAGGCGGAAGCCGCGCGCGCCACCGGCCTCGTCGCGGTGATCTGCGTCGGCGAGACCGAGGCCGAGCGCGACGCGGGCCGCACCCTCGACGTGATCGGCACCCAGCTTCAGGGCTCTGTCCCCGACGGCGCGACGGCGGCCGATACGGTGATCGCCTACGAGCCGGTCTGGGCCATCGGCACCGGCCGGACGCCGACGCTCGGGCAGATCGCCGAGGTCCATGACTTCCTCCGCGCCCGCCTCGCCGACCGCTTCGGGGCCGAGGCCGACGGCATGCGGCTCCTATATGGCGGCTCGGTCAAACCCGGCAATGCCGCCGAGATCTTCGCCGTCTCCAACGTCGACGGCGCGCTCGTCGGCGGCGCGAGCCTCAAGGCCGCCGATTTCGGCCCGATCATCTCGGCGCTCGAAGCCGCCCGGTGACTTGACCGGCAAAGCCGGTACTATGTCCGAAGGCGGGGCTACCGACGGAGTGTGAACGGATGACCGAAGCTCGTCCCGACGCCACCGCGCCATCGTCAAGTCTGGCCGGAATCGGCATCGTGCTCCTGTCGGCGCTCCTGATCGCGTTCGCACCCAACGCCGCCAAGATCGCCTATCGGGAAGGCGCTGACCTGACCGCCGTTATCACCTTCCGCACGTTGATCGGGGCGGCCGGGCTGGCGCTCTATCTCGCCGCGCGGCGGCACTGGCCGCCGGGCGGACGGGACGCGTTTCGCCGCAGCGCTTTCTCGGGCCTCGCGCAGGTCTTCACTGCGCTGGGCTTCATCGGCGCGGTCGCCTTCATCGACGTCAGCCTCGCCGCGCTGATCTTCTATTCGCATCCCTTCCTCGTCGCGCTCATCAGCCACCTGCGCGGCGAGGCACGGATGAGCGCGAACCGGTTCGTCTGGATCGCCTCGGCCATCGCCGGGCTCGCGCTGGTCTTCGGCCTGAAGCTGGCATCACTTGCCCCCCTCGGCATCGCGCTCAGCCTCGTCGGGATGGTCGCCGTCACCGTTCTCATCTTCACCGTCGCCGGCCTTTCGGCGGAGGTCGGGCCGATTCCGGCCAATCTCTTCATGACGACATGGTCGTGCCTCTACCTGCTCGCCTTCGCCCTCGCCGCGCCCCTGACAGGGCTCGCGGCACCGATGACCTTGCCGGGTTCCGTCGCGGGCTGGATCGCGATCCTCGGCGCCGGCGTCACGACGACGACAGGCTACGTCCTCTTCTTCGTCGGCGCGCGGATAGTCGGCACTGCGCGGGCGGCGGTCTGGACGGTGACCGAACCGCTCTTCGCCATCATCTTCGCGGTCCTCCTGATCGGCGAGACGCTTTCGGCCTCGCAGTGGCTTGGCGTGGCGATCGTGATCGGCAGCCTTATCCGCTTCGAAACCACGGCCGCCCCCGCGCCCCGCGACTGAGTACGCCGCATGATTAGCGCCATTCGCGACCTCGATGTCGCGCCCGAACGCGCGATCCGCCTCGCTTGGTGAGACTTTGCGCCGCAGAAACCCGTATCGCGGAGCCCCCGAACGTGACGACTGCCGCCTTCGTTCCTTCGCCCCGCAACGACCGGGTGAGCGCCAACCTCGCCTGCATCGTCTCGATGCTGGTCTGGGCGGCGGGTTTCCCGATTGCCGACGAGCTCCTGAAGACCCTTCCGGCGCTGACGGTCACGCTTCTGCGCATGTCGCTTGCCGCCCTGTTCCTTCTGCCCGTCTGGATCGTTGTCGACGGTCCCAGCCGGGTCCGCGGCGCGGCCTGGGGCCGCGGGCTCTGGGTCGGCGCGGTCGGGTTCGGGCTCGGCTCGTTCCTCCTGATCTTCGCCCAGAGCCGCACCGACGGCGTCACCGTCGCTGTCATCTGCGCAGCGATGCCCGTCGCGGGCATCGCGCTCGAATGCCTGTTCGACCGGCGCCGCCTGACCTGGCGCATCGTCGCCGGGTTGATCCTCAGCGTCATGGGCGGAATGGCGGTCTATGCCGCCCGGATGGGCCACATCGACTTCGGACTCGGGGCACTCGCCGCGCTTGTCTCGATCTTCGTCTACTGCTGGGGCTCGCGCGCTTCGGTCACCGCGCTTCCCGGCCATTCGGCGATGGCGCGCACGGCGCTCACGATCATCGGCGCGGCGCTCGGCATCGTCGCAGCCCAGCTCGCTTGGCAGGCGCTCGGCGGCGAACCGGTCGCCTGGGCGCGGATCGGGATGCGCGAGTGGAACCTCTTCGCAATCTACGCCATCGGCTCGCTGGCACTCTCGCAGCTCCTCTTCCTGATCGGGGTGGCCGGGCTCGGCATCGGCATCGCCTCGATGCATATCAACATCGCGCCCTTCTACGTCATGCTCTTCGCGCTCGCGCTCGGCGGCGGCTGGAGCTGGGGTCAGGGCGTAGGCGCCGCGATCGTCGCAGCCGGCGTGATCATCGCCCAGGGACGGGGGCGCAGACGCACGGCTTGAAACCCGAACGGGGCTGGGCTTAGCTCGCCCCGACCACGCCCCCGGGAGAGCCGATGCTTCACCTCAGCCAATCGCCGACCGATCCGGCCTTCGTCCAGGACCCCTTCCCGTTCTACGAACGCGCAAGGGCGGGCGGGCCGCTCTTTTTCTGGGAGGATTACGGCCTTGTCTGCGCCACCTCCGCCACCGCGGTCGGCGCGATCCTGCGCGACCGGCGCTTCGGCCGCGAAGTGCCCCCCGAAAACCGTAAGCCCGTCCCAGACCACCTCGCAGCCTTCTATTCGGTCGAAGCCCATTCGATGCTGGAACTTGAACCGCCCCGCCACACCCGGCTGCGGTCGCTGGTGCTGCGCGCCTTCACCTCGCGCCGGATCGCTGCCCTTGCGCCGGAGATTGCGGCCCTCAGCCACGCTCTCATCGACGCCTTCCCGGCGGGCGGGGTCGACCTTCTCGACGCCTTCGCGCGCAAGCTGCCGGTGATCATCATCGCCCGCCTCCTCGGCGTGCCGGAGGAGCGTGCGGACGACCTCCTTGCCTGGTCGAACGCGATGGTCACGATGTACCAGGCCCGCCGCAGCCGCGCGACCGAGGATGCCGCCGTCGCCGCGACCGAGGCCTTCTCGGCCTTCCTGCGGTCCCATGTCGAGGAGCGGCGCACCAAGCCGGCCGACGACCTCATCACCCATCTCATCGCCGCCGAGATGGAGGGCGAGACGCTCTCTACCGACGAGTTGATCGCGACCTGCATCCTGCTCCTGAACGCCGGCCACGAGGCGACCGTCCACACGCTCGGCAACGGCATCAAGGCGCTCCTGGAAAACGGCCTCGGCGCCGGGGTTCTCGGCCCCGACCGGATCGAGGGCACGGTCGAGGAGATCCTGCGGTACGACCCGCCGCTGCATCTCTTCACCCGCCACGCCTACGAGGATATCGAAATTGCCGGCTACACCTTCCGCCGCGGCGACGAGGTCGGCTGCCTCCTGGCCGCCGCCAACCGCGACCCGAGGGCCTGGGACGCGCCCGAACGGTTCGACCCGGACCGCCCGGTCAAGCCGCACCTAACCTTCGGCGCGGGCCTGCATTTCTGCGTCGGCGCGCCGCTCGCCCGGCTCGAGCTGCAGACCGCGCTGCCGATCCTGTTCGACCGCCTGCCCGGACTCGCCATCGCCGCGCCGCCACGCTACGCCGACCTCTACCACTTTCGCGGCCTGGAGCGGCTCGGTGTTGAGCCGCGCCGCGTCGCCCAGCGCCCCTGAGACCGGCGTCGCCGGCCTCAGGGCTGAAGCGGCATGGAGGTGGTCGACTTGATCTCCTCCATGCTCAGAAGGGCCGTCACGTTGTAGATCTTCACCTCGGAAATCAGCGCCTGGTAGAAGGTGTCGTAGGCGCGGGCGTTCTTCACCCGGACCTTGAGGATGTAGTCGATATCGCCTGCGAGCCGGTGCGCCTCCATCACCTCGGGCCGCGCGCGCAGCGTGGCGAGGAACTTCTTCTGCCATTCGGCCTCGTGCTCGCTGGTGCGGATCAGCACGAAGAAGCAGGCCTCGAGCCCGAGCGCCTCGGGATCGAGCAGGACCGTCTGCCGGCCGATCACGCCGGCCTCCTTCATCTTGCGGATTCGGTTCCAGACCGGGGTCTTCGACGACCCCACCTTGCCCGCGATCTCGTCGAGCGACTGGCTGGCGTCCTCCTGCAGTTCGCCAAGGATTTTCCGATCCATCTCATCCAGACGGACTGACATTCGCTTTTTCCTCCGATTCCGAAACGCGAGTTTTGCTCACCGCCAGATACAGAACATACGTCCTTATTAGCAAGGGCATATGGCGCATATGGGGGAAAATTTCCTATATAGAGGGAGAAATTCAGCGTCGCGAACACCGCCTACCCAAGAGGACATTCCATGAGCCGCGCCTTTACGCCGAAAGTCGTCACCGCGAATGCGCTGATCGAAGGCGATGTCGTCTACCTGACCTCCGACGACCGCTGGACGCGCGAGCATGGCGAGGCTGAGCTGATCCGGGACGAGGCCCATGCCCAGCTCCGGCTGCTGCAGGCCGAAAAGCAGCGCAGCGTCATCGTCGGCGCCTACCTCGCCGACGCGAAACCGGGCCCCAATGGTCCCGAACCGATCCATTTCCGCGAAGCCTTCCGCACCCGCGGCCCTTCGAACTACGCCCACGGCAAGCAGGAGACCTCGAATGTATAAGTACAACGACTTCGACGAGGCCTTCATCCGTAGCCGCAACAAGCAGTTCCGCGCCCAGGTCGAGCGCCGCATCGACGGCTCGCTCACCGAGGAAGAGTTCCGTCCGCTGCGGCTGATGAACGGGCTCTACCTCCAGCTTCACGCCTACATGCTGCGCGTGGCCATTCCCTATGGCACGTTGCGCTCCGACCAGATGCGCCAACTCGCCTATATCGCCGAGCGCTGGGACAAGGGCTACGGCCACTTCACCACGCGCCAGAACATCCAGTACAACTGGCCGAAGCTGACCGACGTGCCCGACATGCTCGACGCGCTCGGCGACGTGCAGATGCATGCGATCCAGACCTCGGGCAACACGATCCGCAACGTCACCGCCGACCATTTCGCCGGCGCCGCCGCCGACGAGATCGAGGATCCGCGCCCGACGGCGGAGCTTGTCCGCCAGTGGTCGACCGACCACCCCGAATTCCAGGCCCTGCCGCGCAAGTTCAAGATCGGCGTCACCGGTTCCCCGAACGACCGCGCCGTCACGAAGTCGCACGACATCGGCCTTCGGATCGTGCGCGGCGGCTCCGGCCAGACCGGTTACGAGGTGCTCGTCGGTGGCGGCCTCGGCCGCACGCCGATGGTCGCCCAGGTGATCCGGCCCTTCCTGAAGAAGGCCGACCTGCTCCCCTATCTCGAGGCGATCGTCTCGACCTACAACCTCTGGGGGCGCCGCGACAACAAGTACAAGGCGCGGATCAAGATCACCGTCTTCGAGAACGGCATGGAGAAGTTCCGCGACGCGGTCGAAGAACGCTTCAAGGTTACGCGCCAGGAGTTCTCCGGCGCCGATCAGGACGTCCTGCGCGAGATCGAGGCGCATTTCGCCGCGCCGGCCTTCCGCAACGCGCCGGAAGACGCCTTCCACGCCGCCCGCGACGCCGATCCGGTGTTCCGCTCCTGGACCGACACCAACCTGACCGCGCACCGCGCGCCGGGCTATGCGATCGTGACCGTCTCGCTGAAGGCGCATGGCGAGACGCCGGGCGACGCCTCGGCCGACCAGATGCGGCTTCTCGCCGATCTCGCCGACAAGTACGGCCACGGCGAGCTGCGCATCAGCCACGAGCAGAACGTGATCCTGCCGCATGTCCACAAGTCGGACCTGCCCGCGCTTCATGCTGCGCTCAAGACCGAGCGCCTCGCCACTGCGAACATCGGCCTTGTCTCCGACATCATCGCCTGCCCCGGCATGGATTACTGCGCGCTGGCCACCGCCCGCTCGATCCCGGTCGCGCAGGAAATCTCCTCGCATTTCAAGGCGATCGGCCTTGAAGAGGCAATCGGCCAGCTCAAGATCAAGATCTCGGGCTGCATCAATGCCTGCGGCCATCACCATGTCGGCCATATCGGCATCCTCGGCCTCGACCGGGCGGGCGTGGAGAACTACCAGATCACGCTCGGCGGCGACCACACCGAGAACATGGTGATCGGCGAGCGTGCCGGGCCGGGCTTTGCCTATGACGAGATCGTCCCGGCGATCGAGCGGATCCTGCGCGCCTATCTCGAGGTCCGCGAGGACGCGTCCGAGACTTTCCTCGACGCCTATCGCCGCCTTGGGCCCGCGCCCTTCAAGGCCGCGCTCTATCCGGCCGAGGCCGAACGCGATGCCGCTTGAGGCACCGCTTCCCTCCCTCGATGCGCGCGTGGCCGCGCTCAACGACCGCTATCGCCACCATTCGGCGACGGCGGTCCTAGAGCGCGCGCTCTACGACCCCGAAGTGGGCAACGTGGCGCTGGTTTCCTCCTTCGGGGCGGAATCGGTGGTGCTTCTGCACCTCGTCTCGGTGATCGCGCCCGGCACGCCGGTGATCTTCATCGACACCCAGATGCTGTTCCCCGAGACGCTGGAATACCAGCGCGAACTGGCCGAAAAACTGAACCTGACGGACATCCGCACGATCCGCGCCGACCGGCGCGACACCGAGTTCGAGGATCCGGACGGGACGCTGCACCAGTTCAGCACCGATGCCTGCTGCGCGCTGCGCAAGGTCGTGCCGCTGGAGCGTGCGCTGCAAGGCTTCGACGGCTGGATCACCGGCCGCAAGCGGTTCCAGGCCGGCACCCGCGCCGCACTCGAGTTCTTCGAAAACGAAGAGAACAAGCGCCTCAAGGTCAATCCGCTCGCCCATTGGGGCCGCGAGGATCTCGAGGACTACATGGTCAACAACCGCCTGCCGCGCCATCCTCTGGTCGCGAAGGGCTATCCTTCGATCGGCTGCGCGCCCTGCACGAGCCCGGTCAAGGAAGGTGAAGATCCCCGCGCAGGACGTTGGCGCGGAACGCAGAAACAGGAATGCGGCATTCACTTCGTCAACGGGAAGGCCGTGCGCGGCCCCGTGCCGCAGGACGACGACACGAAGGAGACGGCAGCATGAGCGTGATCGTGCGCGACGACGGCTTTCACGCCGAGGACTACACCGGCGAGGCCGTGCTCGACATCGCCCAGGACACCAGGCCCGACGCGCTGCCGGAAAGCTTCGACGGTGTCGACCTGGTCCGCGTGGCCTTCCCCGCCGCCTCCGACGGGCGCGGCTTCAGCCTCGCCCGCCAGCTCCGTGCGAGGGGCTATGCTGGGCGGCTGCGCGCCAAGGGTCATGTCATCGCCGACCAGTACGCGATGGCGCGGCGCTGCGGCTTCGATGAAGTGGAAATTTCCGACGACCTGGCTGCGCGCCAGCCGGCCGAGCAGTGGATCTTCCGCGCCGACTGGCAGGAGCACGATTACCGGGCGCGGCTGAAAGCCTGATCACAGGGGTTTTCCCCACACCGAAACGTCAATAGAAGGAGGGGTGCGAACGCGCGCCCCTGTAACAGATGAACGACGCCAGTACCGTGAACGAAGTCCAGGCCACCCCTGTCCGCATGCTGCCGGACGCTCAGGAAGTCACCTCGGTCCAGCACTGGACCGACCGGCTCTTTTCCTTCCGCGTGACGCGGCCGCAGAGCTTGCGGTTCCGCTCGGGCGAGTTCGTGATGATCGGGCTTCTCGGCGACAACGGCAAGCCGCTCCTGCGCGCCTATTCCATTGCCTCGCCGTCGTGGGACGAGGAGCTGGAATTCTACTCGATCAAGGTGCCGGACGGGCCGCTGACCTCGAAGCTCCAGCACATCCAGCCGGGCGACCAGATCATCCTGCGCCCGAAGCCGGTGGGCACGCTGGTGCTTGACGCGCTCCTGCCCGGCAAGAGGCTCTGGTTCCTCGCCACCGGCACCGGGATCGCGCCCTTCGCCTCGCTCATGCGCGACCCGGAGACCTACGAGAAATACGACCAGGTCATCATGATGCATACCTGCCGCGAGAAGGCCGAGCTCGAATACGGCCGCCAGCTCGTGGAGAGCCTGAAGGACGACCCGCTGATCGGCGAGATGGTCGGCGACAAGCTCAAGTACTACCCGACCACGACGCGGGAAGAGAGCGAGCGCATGGGCCGGATCACCGACAACCTCGCCTCGGGCAAGGTCTTCGAGGATCTTGGCATCCCGTCGATGTCGGCCGAGAACGACCGGGCGATGGTCTGCGGCTCGATGGCCTTCAACATCGATGTGAAGGCGGTTCTCGAGAGCTTCGGCCTGCGCGAGGGTGCGAATTCGGACCCGCTCGAATACGTGGTCGAGAAGGCCTTCGTCGGCGACGGTATCTGACTTGACGACCACCCCGGCGCATGGCGGAATCCCGCCATGCGCGCTCTGTCCCTGACCGAAGACCATGTCGCCCGCGCCACGCGCACGGTGCCCGAGTCCCTGTCCTCGACAGCCTTCACGCGCTGCAATGAGGACGACTTTGCGGTGCGGAGCCGGCGCATCCTCGAAAGCCGGCCCGACGGGCCGCTTCTCGTCTTCGCCTATGGCTCGCTGATCTGGAACCCGACCTTCGCGGCGAGGGCGCGGCATCATGCCGTGGCGCGCGGCTGGCACCGGCAGTTCTGCATCGAAATTCGCGGTTTTCGCGGCACGCCGGACGCGCCTGGCCTGATGATGGCGCTGATGGCCGGCGGCCGGTGCTCAGGCGTCGCGCTCGAAGTTCCGGAGACGGACGTCGAGGCGGTGGTCGACGGCCTCGTGCGCCGGGAAACACCTTTTGTCGAGAACGACCCGGACTGGCGATGGATCACCGTCGACACCGAGACGGGAAGGGCCCGGTCGCTGGTGTTCTGGGCCGGACCGAACGGGCCGTCGATCCGCCGGAGCCTGCCGCTCGACCAGGTGGCGCGGCAACTGGCCCGCGCCTGTGGCTATCGGGGATCCTCGGCGGAATACCTGCGCAATACGGTGCTGTCGCTCGAGGAGCACGGGATCCGCGACCGGAACCTCTGGACGCTGCAGGCGCTCGTCGCGGCCGAGATAGACCGGACCTACCCCGCCGCGTCCGGATGACCGGACCGACGCGCGGCGGTCGCGGGGAAGGATGTCCGGGCCGCGCGGTGACGCGCGGCCCGGCTCATGTTTGAACCGGCGTCAGAGCCCGAGCGCGGACTTGACCTCGGCAAGCGCGGCGCCGAGCAGTTCGGGGCTGTCCTTGGCGGTTTCCACCGCGGCCTTCAGCGTCATCTTCGTGGCGTCGTCGAGCGTCGAGCCGTCGATCGCGGCATTGACCGCCTCGGCGTCGTAGGTCGCGGGGTCGAAGATGTCGGCGGCCATGTCGGCCGCGGCTTCGCCGGCGGCCCCCGCTGCCTCGGTCGCACTGTCCACAGCCTCGGCCGCGCTGTCCACAGCCTCGGTGGCGGCTTCGGTCGCCGCGTCCACGGCTTCTTCGGCGGCTGCGGCAGCTTCCGCGGCGGCCGCTTCAGCGGCAGCGGCCTCGGCGGCGGCGGCCGCTTCGGCGGCAGCGGCTTCCTCGGCGGCCTTGGCGGCAGCTTCCTCGGCCGCCTTCGCCGCGGCCTCCTCGGCGGCCTTGGCCTCTTCCACGGCCTTCATCGCTGCGGCCTCCTCGGCGGCCTTCTGGGCCGCAGAGTAGTACCAGTAGCCGCCACCGGCCAGGGCGGCAACGATCACAGCGATGATGAGATTCCTGTTCATGGCATGATCCTTCGCAATGCGGAACAACGATATGTACCGGACCGCTATGACAGAATCCCGTCGATCAGGGAAGCATCACCGTAGCCGGGCGCGGAATCCTGCTTGAATCAGACCGTCCGCACGACTAGTTTGCCGCCCACCCGAAATGGCAACGACAGAAGGAGTGCCACCATAGCCCGCAGACCGCATAACGCCCCGCCGCAACGCGACACGGGACCCCGCGTCAACGACCGCATCCGCGCCCCGGAGATCCGCCTGATCGGCGCCGACGGCGAGAATGTCGGGGTCGTTACCCCGGCCCGCGCCATGGCCCTCGCCGAAGAAGCCGGGCTCGATCTCGTCGAGATCTCGCCGAATGCGGTGCCGCCGGTCTGCAAGATCATGGACTTCGGCAAGTTCAAGTACGAACAGCAGAAGAAAGAGGCCGAGGCGCGCAAGAAGCAGAAGATCATCGAGATCAAGGAGATCAAGTTCCGCCCTGGCACCGACACGCATGACTACGAGGTCAAGATGCGCTCGGTCGTCAAATTCCTCGAGGGCGGCGACAAGGTGAAAGTCACGCTGCGCTTCCGAGGCCGCGAGATGGCGCACCAGGAACTCGGTCTCGATCTCCTCAAGCGGGTTGCGGCCGATGTCGAGGAAATCGGCAAGATCGAGAACATGCCGAAGCTCGAGGGCCGGCAGATGGTGATGATGATCGGCCCGAAATAGGCCGCCATCGCCCGATCACGATGGGCCCTCCCCGACGGGAGGGCTTTTTCTTTTCCGGGGGCGCGATGCTTTCCTACCAGCACATCTATCACGCCGGGAACCTTGCCGACGTCCACAAGCACGCGCTCCTGGCGGTGATGCTCGACTACCTGACGCGCAAGGACAAGCCGCTCAGCTACCTCGAGACCCATGCCGGCCGCGGCCTTTACGCGCTCGACGCGGCCGAGGCGGTGAAGACCGGCGAGGCGGCGGCCGGGATCGGCCGCGCCGAGGCACTGTTTCCGGCCGACCATCCCTATCGCCGCGCGCTCGACCAGATCCGCGCGGGCCACGGCGCGGCCGCCTATCCCGGCTCGCCGCTCGTCGCCGCGCTCTCGCTCCGGCCCGGCGACCGGATCCAGCTCGCTGAACTCCATCCCCGCGAATTCGCGGCGCTGGAGGCGACGATGACGCCCTACGGCGCCATCTGCCGCCAAGAGGACGGCCTCGGCTTCGCGCTGGCCCGCACCCCGCCCGAGCCGCGGCGGGGCCTGATGCTGATCGACCCGAGCTACGAGGTGAAGGCCGACTACGCCGCGCTGCCGCCGCTCATCGCGAAGCTCCACGCGAAATGGAATGTCGGCGTCCTGGCACTCTGGTACCCGATCCTGAAGAGCGGCACCCATGCCCCGATGCTCGCCGCGCTGGAGGCGGCGGACCTGCCGAAGGCGCTGCGCCACGAGATCAGCTTCCCGCCCGCGAGCGAGGGGCACGGCATGGTCGGCTCGGGCATGTTCGTCGTCAACGCCCCCTTCGGCACCGAAGAGGCGGCGCGCGACATCGCCACACGGCTCGCCCGTCTCAGCTGACGCCACCCCGCCGCAGCACCTCGGTGATCTCGGCCATGATCGAGACCGCGATCTCGGCGGGAGAGCGCGCACCGATATCGGCACCGACCGGGGCATGGATCCGCGCGATCGCCGCCTCGGCGACACCCATGGCCCTAAGACGCTCCACCCGCTTCGCATGGGTCCGGGTCGAGCCGAGGCAACCAAGGTAGAATACCTCCGCCCCGAGCGCCGAAAGGATCGCCGGATCGTCGATCTTAGCGTCATGGGTCAGCGTCACCACGGCGGTCCGCGCATCAAGCCCGAGCGCCGCCATCGCCTCGTCCGGCCAGTCATGCGAGATCGCCTCGCCGGGGAACCGCGCTGAGGAGCCGAACGCCTCGCGCGGGTCGATCAGGACGGGATCATAGCCACAGGCCCGCGCCATCGGCAGCAGCGCCTGGGCGATGTGGACCGCCCCCACGACGACGAGCCTGAGCGGCGGATTGTGGATCGCGACGAACCGCCCCTCCTCGACCCCCGACCTGTCGGCCCGGAACCGCTCGGCCAGCTCCGCATCGGGTGCCACGAGCCGCCTTGCCCAGGTCTCGAGATCGACGACATAGGCCACTGGCCGCCGTTCCGCGCGCGCCGCCGCCAGATCGGCCAGAAGCGCCTCGGGCATCGCCGACCCGACGGGCTCCACCAGCACCCGGATCGTGCCGCCACAGGCGAGGCCCACCGCGAAGGCGTCCTCGTCGCTGACCCCGAAGGTCAGCATCCGCGGGCGTCCGTCTCCGAGCGCCGCGCAGGCCTCCTCGGTGACCGCCCCCTCGACGCAGCCCCCGGAAACCGAGCCCATCATCTCGCCCGTCCCGGACACGACGAGCTGGCTGCCCACCGGCCGCGGCGCCGAGCCCCAGGTCTCGATCACTGTCGCAAGCGCGGCGCCTCGGCCGGCGCGATGCCAGCCGAGCGCAATCTCCGGAACCCGTTCGTGCTCGCCGCTGCCCATGCCTCACCTCCCGCGCCACTATGCGCGGCGGGCAACGCCCCCACCAGTGGCAAAGCCGCTCCCCGCCCCTTCATCTTGCCGAAAGTATCCGCGCCGAAGGCACCTGAGCGCCCCTTTCGCCAGAAAGGGGCGCGAGGCAAGGACAATGGCCCCGGAACGGGGCCGCGACCGGATCGCGCCAGACCGCACTCACGTGCGGCCCCGGCGCCTTGGCACGCGTCAGTTCGAGGCCTGACGCAAGAGGTCGGTGATCCGCCGCACGCTCGCCCGGCGATTGGCGCGCTCGGCCTCCTGCGTGTCGATCTTCAGGAACTCCTCGCCATAGCCCTGCACCACCATGTTCTCCGGCGGCACAGCGAAATACTCGGTCAGCGCCAGCGCCACCGATTCCGCCCGCCGGTCCGACAGCGCGAGGTTGTAGGCGGCCGAGCCCACCGCGTCGGTATGGCCCTCGATCAGGAACAGTTCGCGCGGATTGTCGGCGACATAGCTCTGGATCAGCCGCCCGAGGCGCGACAGCGCCTTGGCCTGGTCGGGCCGGATCGCCGCGGAACCGGTCTCGAAGGTGATCGCGTCGAGGTCGATCACCGGCACCAGCGCCCGTACCTCGGCGATGTCGCGCACCTGGGCGAGCGAGAAGCGGCGGTCGAGCGCGGATTCGCGGGCGAGCGCCGCGCGCAGGTCCGCCTCGTCGGCATCGGCCGAGATCACTCGCTGCGAGGCCGGCGGCGGCAGCAGGCTGACATCGACCGGCTCATAGGCGGCGGTATCGTCGATCAGAAGCGTCTCGTAGCCGTCCGGCGCGACATGCGAGCGGCGCAGCACCCGGTACTCGGCGTCGCGGATCGTGACGATGCTCGATCCGTCGGGACGCGTCACCGTTGTCCGGGTCGAGCCGTCGGCGAAGGTCTCGGTGCGCACCGTCGACCCCGGCTGGCGCAGAAGCGCGTTGTCGTCCTTGATGATCTGGTAGCTGCCGTCATCGCGCGTCACGACGACGCGGTCGCCCGAGTTCAGTTCGACCTTGCGGTTGTTCGACAGCATCGCGCCGACCGCGACCGCACCGAGGCCGAGCAGGATCGCCTTCTCGGTCTTCGAGAGCCCGTCCTTCTTCTGCGCGGTCGCCGGAGCCGGCGCCGCGGCGGCGGCCGTCTCGTTGACCTTGTTGGCGAAATCCTCGTCCGAGGACCGCGCCGTCGCCTCGGTCACGACCTCCTCGCTGACTTCGGCGGTGGCTTCGGCCGCTGCCGGGGCGGAGGCCGCAGCCGCAACTGGCGCCTCGCCGGAGGCCGCATCGGGCTGAACCGGCAGTTCCGGAACCGGCGCCGCTTCAGCGGCAGCCGCCGCAGCCTCGGCTTCGAGCGCCTTCGCCAGATCGTCATCGCTGATTGTGGCGCCGGCGTCGGTCCCTGCTTCCCCGGAGGCGGCTTCGGCGGCAGGCTCCTCAGCCACGGGCTCCTCGACGACGACCTCGGCAGCGGGTTCCTCAGCCACGGGCTCCTCGACCACGACCTCGGCGGCAGGCTCCTCAGCCACGGGCTCCTCGACCACGACCTCGGCGGCAGGCTCCTCAGCCACGGGCTCCTCGACCACGACCTCGGCGGCAGGCTCTTCAGCCACGGGCTCCTCGACCACGACCTCGGCGGCAGGCTCCTCAGCCACGGGCTCCTCGACCACGACCTCGGCGGCAGGCTCCTCAGCCACGGGCTCCTCGACCACGATCTCGGCGGCAGGCTCCTCAGCCACGGGCTCCTCGACGACGACCTCGGCTGCGGGTTCCTCAGCCACGGGCTCCTCGACCACGACCTCGGCGGCTGGCTCCTCAGCCACGGGCTCCTCGACCACGACCTCGGCGGCAGGCTCCTCAGCCACGGGCTCCTCGACCACGACCTCGGCGGCAGGCTCTTCAGCCA